>JAHJUF010000404.1 GCA_018829095.1 Pseudomonadota bacterium
ACCGGAAAACGCAAAGTTTTTTGGGAAGGGTTTCCCCACAAAATTCCTTCTCAAAAAGGATTGTGACACAGCCTCAACGGGTTGCCGGTGTCCGAAGGGCCCTAGGTTTTCATCCCAAGGGCCGAAGGCTGTATCCACCGTCCGGCTTATCCCGCTCCTCAAGCCTTTTGCTAACTCGTGGATGCGTGGGAGGGCTCCTGGTCAGCGGGCGGTATTTCCTTCCTTTCCGGTAAAGGTTATACTTCCATCTGATCATGCCCGGTTTCGGGTGGGGTTTTCCTCCGAGAAGGCCCGTCTTCCGAACCTGTTTCCGCAACCCCGGTTTCCAGGAAGGGAAAATCATGGATTTCAGTGCCCCGGTTTACCAGGGATACACTCTGGGCCAGGCCCTGGGCCTGGCTGGCATTGTGGCGGGACTCTTCATCGTCTTTCTCGTCTTGAAAAAGCTCTTTTCTGGCAAGAGGGAATCCATCCACACCCAGGCTGTTCGATGCTCCTGCGGGTGGCAGGGCAGGATTTCGAGCCTGGCCGGCAAATGCCCCAAGTGCAACCTGCCCCTGGGGGACCGGAAGGCCCGCTGACGGCCCGGCCTGGCTGCCGGGCCAGGGCGTTTGGCATCTTGACACTCTTTTTCACACCCCTAATTTGATGGTGGCCCGGTTTCCCCTCGCAAACCAGGGCCATGCAACTAGCCCCTGAAACAGCAGATTCCTTTGCGCACACCCGGTGTGCCGCCATGAAACAGCACCTCTTTTCGTACAGGAAGCCTTTTGGAAACCAATTCAATAGCCGGCCGCACCCGCCGGCTATTGACTTCCCTGACTTGCGATTTAAATTTGATAATAATAACTGTTTGCAGTAATCTTGTAGCGCTTGCGCGGGGGCGAGGTTTGCCCCCCAAGGGTCAAGAGCCTGGCATGAAGGCGATTTCCATGAATCTACAAAAACAATCTGATCGAACCGTGGATTGCTCTTTCCACCGAACCGGAATCGAAATCCTACCCTCACCCACCCCCATTCCGAAGGGAGATATTCTCTATGGCTGACAAGGAAAAACCCCTCATCGCAAAGAAAGAGAAACTGCCCACCAACATCCGGGACCTAACCATTTGCGAGGCCACCGCTCAGATGATAGAGCGGGCACGCAGGGACGGCGTGGAAACCACCTGGGACCGGGCCGACAACATGAAGCCTTGTCCCATCGGCGCCCAGAGCGCCTGCTGCCGCATGTGCTCCATGGGCCCCTGCCGGGTGGCGGGCAAGGACCCCTACGAGAAGACCGGCGTCTGCGGGGCCACGATAGACACCATCCAGGCCCGGAACTTCGCCCGCATGGTGGCGGCCGGCAGCGCGGCCCACACGGACCACGGCATGGGCATGGTGGACCTGTTCCGGGGAGTGGTGGATGGCAAGATCACAGACTACAAGATCAAGGATGTCCTGAAGCTGGAGGCTGTGGCCAAGTCCGTAGGCATTGAGACCGAAGGCCGGGAGACCATGGACGTGGCCCGGGATCTTTGCAAGGAACTGGAGCGGACCTATACCCAGGTGGAAGGCGAAATTCCTTTTGCCAAACGGGTTCCGGAAAAAACCCTGGAGGTCTGGCGCAAAGAGGGCATCGTGCCCCGGGGCGCCATGCGGGAGATCATGGAACTCATGCACCGCAGTCATATGGGAGTTGACCAGGACTACGAGAACATCACCAGGCAGATCTCCCGCACGGCCCTGGCCGACGGATGGGGCGGGTCCATGGTGACCACGGAGATTTCGGACATCCTTTTCGGCACACCGACCCCCGTGGTGGCGGACGTGAACATGGGCGTGTTGAAGGAGGACCAGGTCAACATCATCATCCACGGACATGAGCCCAACCTGTTCGAGTCCGTCCTGGCCTCCGTGAACGAGCCCACCCTCATCGCGGCGGCCAAGGCGGCCGGAGCCAAGGGCATCAATCTGGTGGGCATGTGCTGTTCGGGCGCGGAGATGCTTTCCCGTCACGGAATTCCCCATGCGGGCAACTTTATGAGCACCGAGGCGGTTTTGTGCACCGGGGCCATTGACGCCATGGCCGTGGATCTCCAGTGCATCAAGCAGGGCCTGGTGAAGGTGGCGGACTGCTACGGCACTCCCTTGATCACCACCAACTCCCGGTGCCATATCGAGGGAGCAACGCACATCGACTTCCATGAGCACAGCCCCAAGGATTGCACGGACGAGATCGTCATCAAAGCCATCACCCGGTTCAAGAACCGGAAGGCTGTGGTGGAAATTCCCCAGATCGTCAACAAGGGGGTGCACGGCTTCTCGTACGAGTACATCAACTACATGCTGGGCGGCTCGTTCCGGGGCTCCTACCGGCCCCTGAACGACAACATCATCAATGGGCGCATCCGGGGCGTGGCCGGAGTCGTGGGCTGCACCAACGTCCGGATGAAGCAGGATTGGGTCCATGTGGAGCTGGTGAAGGAGCTTATCAAAAACGACGTGCTGGTGCTCCAGACCGGCTGCTCCCAGATCGCCCTGGCCAAGGCGGGGCTCCTGACCCCCGAGGCGGCGCACCTGGCCGGGCCGGGCCTGGCCGAGGTCTGCGAGACCGTGGGAATGCCCCCGGTCCTGGGCCTGGGCTCCTGCGTGGACAACAGCCGCATCTTGATCGCCGCCTCGGAGATGGTGCGGGAAGGCGGTTTGGGCACTTCCATCGCCGATCTGCCCGTGGCCGGGGCCGCACCTGAGTGGATGAGCGAAAAGGCCATCGCCATCGGTCAGTATTTCGTGGCCTCGGGGGTGTACACCGTGTTCGGGGTGAGCTTCCCCGTGGTCCAGGGCACCAAGTTCCAGAAGCATCTGTTCGGCGGCCTGGAAGCCAAGGGCATGGGCAAGTGGGATTTTGCCATTGACCCCCATGAAATAGCCCAGAAGATGATCGCGCATATCGACAAGAAGAGGAAAGCCCTGGGCATCGACAAAGCCCGGGAGCGCGTGCTCATGGACATGGCCGACCGCCAGAAGCTCGAAGTGACGTAACCGGTCCCAAGCGCCGAAACCGGTGCCCGGCTCCGCAAGGGGCCGGGCACCGTCATGGTTGGAAAGGGGGGGCCTTTCCTGTCTCCGCTTCCTGCCCTATCTCAAGGGCTTTTCCCTTCTTTTTCCAGAATGTTATGGCGCTATGCGCCGGGTTTTCCCAGAGAGGCTCCCGTGCGTCCGGGCTTGACTTGAACGCACGCATATCATTTTATGCAAGCATAAGATCACACTCCATTTCGTGCCGGGGTGTTCCCTCCCCGGCGAAGGAGCGCGGGCTGGCCCGGTCCGCGTGAAACCAAGGCGCTTTCGGAAAGAGACCGCAGATGGACCTTGTCACCCTGTCCCGGCTCCAGTTCGCCACAGCCACCCTGTTCCATTTCCTCTTCGTCCCCCTCACCATCGGCCTGGGGCTTTTGATCGCGGTCATGGAGACCCGGTACGCCCGGACCGGGGACGAGATGTGGAGGCGCATGGCCCGGTTCTGGGCCAAGATTTTCCTCATCAATTTCGTCCTGGGCGTGGTGACGGGCATCACCCTGGAGTTCCAGTTCGGCACCAACTGGGCCCGGTACAGCGCCTTTGTGGGGGACGTGTTCGGGCCGCTTCTGGCCATCGAGGCCCTGGCGGCCTTTTTTCTGGAATCCACCCTGGTGGGGGTGTGGGCCTTTTCCTGGAGCCGGGTTTCCGCCAAAACCCACGCTGTGCTGGCTTGGCTGGTGGCTGTGGCCTCGGCCCTTTCCGCCCTGTGGATCCTGGCGGCCAATGCCTGGATGCAGCATCCCGTGGGCTATGTGATTCGCAACGGCCGGGCCGAGCTGACGGACCTTTGGGCCATCGTGTTCCAGAAGTTTTCGGTCCTCATGTTTTTTCACACGGTTATGGCCGCTTTCATCCTGGGGGCTTTCTTCGTCATGGGCGTGTCGGCCTGGCATCTTTTGAAAAAGCAGCACGTGGAGTTTTTCACCAAGTCCTTCCGCATGGCCCTGGTCCTGGGGATGGTGGTGTCCGTGGCCGAGTTCGTGGAGGGGCATGTCCACGGGGCGGACCTGGCCGAAAAGCAGCCCGCCAAGCTGGCCGCCATGGACGCCCTTTGGGAGACCGAGGCCCGGGCCCCCATCTATCTCTTCTCCTGGCCGGATCAGGAAAACCAGCGGAACGCCATCCAGATCGGCCGCCTGCCGGGAATGTTGTCCCTTTTGGCCCACCACGACATCAACGCCGAGGTCATGGGCCTTAAGCAATTTCCCCCCGAGGACCAGCCCCCGGTGGCGGTTGTCAACCTGGCCTTCAAGGGCATGGTGGGCCTGGGGAGTCTGTTTATCCTGCTCACGGCCGTGGGCTGGTGGAAGCGAAACCGGCTCGTGGAAAGTCCCTGGTATCTCAAGGCCATGATCCTGGCCATGCCCTTGCCGTATCTGGCCATCAGCCTGGGGTGGATTCTGGCGGAGATGGGCCGCCAGCCCTGGGTGGTCTACGGGATCATGAGGACCTCCGAGGCTCATTCCGAAATCGCTTCCGGCCAGGTGGCCGCCACCCTGGCGGTGTTCATCCTGCTGTATGGAATCCTGGGAGCTCTGGCCTTCTCCCTCATGGCCCGGGCCGCCGGCAAGGGGCCGGAAACACCGGAAGACGAGACAATCGCTTAGCGGGAAAGGCTGGCCATCCATGGACCTGGCGGTGATCTGGTTCTTTTTGTGGGCGCTGTTGTGGGCCATTTTTTTTGCCACGGACGGATTCGACCTGGGGGTGGGGATGCTCCTTCCTTTCCTGGGCCGGGAAGACCGGGACCGGCGGGTGATGATCGCCTCCATGGGGCCTCTGTGGGACGGCAACGAGGTGTGGCTCATCGCTGCGGGAGGCATCACCTTCGCGGCCTTTCCCCGGGCTTACGCGGTCCTTTTTTCCTCCCTGTACCTTCCTCTTCTGCTGGTGCTCTTCGGCCTGATCCTCCGGGGGGTGTCCATGGAGTTCCGGGGCAAGCACGAGTCCGCCGCCTGGACCGGGATATGGGACGGCTGCCTGTTCGTGGGAAGCCTCATGCCGGCCTTTCTTCTGGGCGTGGCCTTTTCCAACATCTTCATGGGCCTTCCCCTGGACGAGGCCGGAAGGTTCACGGGGAGTCTCTGGGCCCTGGTGAACCCTTACGCGGTTCTGGGCGGCATGTTTTTCGTGGTGCTTTTCTGTCTCCATGGCGCCCTCTGGCTGGCGGCCCGGACCCTTTCCCCCCTCCACGAAAAGGCCCGGGAGGCCGCCGGGTTCCTGTGGGCCCTGGCCCTGATCCTGGGGCTGTCCTTCGTGACGGCCTCGGGCATCGCCACGGACCTCTTGGTCAACTATGCCAATAAGCCCGTCCTGTTCCTCATCCCCCTTCTTTTCGTGGTTGCCCTGGTCATGGTGCGGCTGTTCGCCCGGAAGGAGCGTTTGTGGGCCTCCTGGGGAGCTTCGGCCGTGGCCATCATTTCGGCCACCTTCTTCGGCATGGTGGGGCTATTCCCCCGGATGCTCCCCTCCGGCCTGGACCCGGCCTTTGACCTCACGCTGCACAACTCCTCGGCCAGTCCCTACACCTTGAAAATCATGCTGGTGGTGGCCCTGATCTTTGTGCCCCTGGTCATCGCCTACCAGACCTGGGCCTACCGCATGTTCAGCCACAAGATCACGGACGAGGACCTGGAATATTAGGCCGGAAAACGGCGGCCCGGGAAAAAGGCCGGAGATTCAGGATGCCGCGCCCGGTCAAGGCGCGGCATCCGTGTTTTTGGTGGGGGAAGGAGTTGCTGCGTGCGGGAATGACGAGGAGCGTGGCTTTTCGATTTTTTTTTCGAAGTCATCAAAATGGATGATCATGCA
>JAHJUF010000046.1 GCA_018829095.1 Pseudomonadota bacterium
GAAAACCCTTCTTTTAGGAAAAAGAAGGGTTTTCCCCCAAACCCCCTTTCCCAAGAAAACCTGCATCATGGGCGCATGAGCATTTGCTCTGCCTTGGCCGCTCCCGTTGGTCGCGGAAGATTTATCCTGCCCGCCGGGCCAGAGGGACAGACGAAGCCCAAAGGCCCGTCATTCCGGCGAAGGCCGGAATCCAGCTTTTTCCAGGCCTCCTGGACCCCGGCCTTCGCCGGGGTGACGGCTTCGGGGAAACCTCCCGGCCGAACCTACGGCCCGGCATTCTCCCCTTTGTCCCATGGCCGGGCCACGGGTCCGCCCGCGCCATCCTCTGCGTAATCCGCGCAATCTGCGATTTCTTTTCCTTCACCCGCCCATCGGCTTTTCCAGCACCTCCACCACCTTCCGCATCCGGTCCGGCTCGCCGGGGGCGGGGCAGGGGCGGCGGGTGATTTTCAGGCGGTTTTCCGCGAAGAGTTGGATGCACTCGGGAAAGAGCTGCCACTCCAGGGCCAGGCCTTTTTTGCGGATGGCGGCCAGGTCGTCGCCCGGGTCCACGGCGTAGGCCTTCTGGCCGATGATGGGGCCCGAGTCTTCGCCGCAGTCCACGAAATGCACCGTGCAGCCCCCCACCTTGCAGCCGTGGCGGAAGGTGTCGCCGTAGCCGTCCCCGCCCGGAAAAGCGGGCAGAAGCGCCGGGTGGATGTTCATGATCCGGGGTTGTTCCGGGTCCGGGCTGGCCCGGTCCAGGAAATAGGGGGTCAACAGGCGCATGAACCCGGCCAGGACCAGGAGGTCCCAGTCAAAGCGGTTCATTTCCTCCAGAAGCCGGGCCTCCCAGGCGGCCCGGAGCGCGAAAAACCGTTGGGCGCGGTCCGGGTCAACAGCCGCGTCCATGACGCCCTGGCGGGCCAGGAGGCTGCCCAGGTCCAGGCCCTCGGGGAGCCGGGGGCCGCCGGGCCGGGCCTTTTCCTGCCGGACGGTTTCCGCATAGTCCGCGACAAAGACCGGCACCCCGGCCTTTTCCGCCCGGACCAGTCCCTTGGCCCAGGGGTTGTCCGAGCCCGTGAAGACCACTTCCGCGTCGATCTTCCCGGCTGCCGCAGCGTCCAGGATAGCCTGGAGATTGGTGCCGCCCCCGGAGATGAGGGCTCCCACCCGGATGGTTCGGGCCATGCGCGCTCCCCTTTCCCGCCCCTCGCGGGGCCCAATCGTTTCCCCACCATGATGAACCCGGAGTTTTCTGTCAACGCCGCCCCGTGCCCCGGGACAACATGACCCATACCGGGGCTTTCGGGTCACCAGTGACCCAATTCAGTTGAAATGGTGGAATATCAATGGATTGACTCCTTATAGCGCCCCGGACCGGGACCATGCTGACCCATCGCCCAATTTTCGGCCCAGCGGGATTTCGAACGGAACGACCATAAAAAAATATTGCTATTCCAAATAGTTGAAAACCTGCCCCCCAGGTTGTTTCTGCTTCTGGCATCCCTGTTGCATTCTAAGAGCGCACGTTGTTTTCCCTGGCTGGTTTTATAACGCACGGTCGAAATAAAAACCGCCAAGGATTGTCATTCCAGGAGGATATTGGCCGTGGATACCCGGAAATGGTCCGGTTATCCCCCAAAAACCCCTTCCCGGGACTCCGGGCGGGGATTTCTCCTGGATTTTTTTAGATCGAACGTTCAACATAAAAGGGGGAGAACATCCCATGGTCCAGGAAAAAACCATCCAATACGATGCCATCGTGGCCGGGTCCGGACCCGGCGGGGCCACCGTGGCCCGGGAACTCTCCCGGCGGGGCATGAAGGTCCTCATCCTGGAATGGGGCGGCGGCGAACCCCTCACCGGCTCCCTCAAGCAGGCCGCCACCATGGTGGGCGTCCCGGGGCAAAGCCTGCTCTTCACCGCCCAGGGCCTGTCCATGGCCCGGGGCATCACCGTTGGCGGCTCCTCGGTCATCTACTGCGGCACGGCCTTTGAGCCTCCCCACGAGATGCTCGCCTCCTACGGCATGGACATCCGGAAGGAGGTGGCTGAGGTCCGGGCCGAGTTGCCCATCGGCCCCCTGTCCGACGGCCTCATGGGCCCCCAGCAGACCCGGATCATGGAAAGCGCCCAGGACCTCGGCTACGCCTGGAACAAGATCGACAAGTACCTGTACCAGGACAAGTGCCTGGGGGGCTGCGACCGCTGCTTTCTGGGCTGTCCCCACCGGGCCAAGTGGACCGCCCGGAACTGGGTGGAGGAGGCCTGCGAAAACGGCGCCACCCTCATCACCCGGGCCCGGGTGAAACGGGTCATCCTGGAAAACGGCAAGGCCGTGGGCGTGACGTATTCCCAGTGGGGCCGGGAGCACAAAGCCCTCGCCCCCCTCACCATCATCTCGGCCGGCGGCATCGGCACCCCGGTGATTCTTCGCAACACCGGCCTGAAGCGCGCGGGCTACGACTTCTTCTTCGATCCCCTCATCACGGTCTTCGGCGCGGCGGACGACCTTTCCGGCCGGGGGGAGGTGCCCATGGCCGCAGGCGTCCACCTGCCCGGGGACGGGTATATGATGACGGACATGACCGTGCACCATTCCCTGTACGAGGCCTTCTCCGCCCAGGTGGGCCGCGTGGACCGGCTCTTCGCCCACAAGAGGACCATGGCCATCATGATCAAGGCCAAGGACTCCCTGGGCGGCCACCTGACAGACAGCGGCGGGGTGCGCAAGAACCTGGCCAAGTCCGACGCCAAAAAGCTGGCCCACGGCTATGAGCGGGCCAGGAAGATCCTCGCCAACGCCGGGGCCAAGAACATCTACAAGTCCTGGTACATCGCGGCCCACCCCGGCGGCACGGCCAAGGTGAACGAGCTGGTGGACAAAAATCTCAAGACGGAAATCGACAACCTCTACGTGTGCGACTGCTCGGTGATCCCCGAGGCCTGGGGCCTGCCCCCCACCCTGACGCTCCTGGGCCTGGGCAAGCGCCTGGCCGCCCACCTGGCGGAAAAGGCGGGCAGGAAAGAGGAGGCCGCGGCGGCCTGAAAAGGAAAGAAGGATGGAACTGCACCAAGTCGTCATCCCGGCGAAGGCTGGGGTGACGGTTGAGAGCGGTCTCAGGACTTGTTGCAGCTTCATCAAAGAATGAAACCGCAGATTACGCAGATTTTGAAAAAGGCGATTACGCAGATGCAAAAGGACATTTTCCATCCCATCTGCGAAATCTTTATGGAATCGGCGTAATCTGCGGTTTCTTTTAGTTTTTCAGAAAGACAGTCATGCCCAAGATCGTGGACCATGAGCAGTACCGGGGAGAACTTCTGGAGAAATGTTTCCATCTCTTCTCCGAAAAGGGTTTCTCCAACGTCTCCATGCGGGAGATCGCCCGGGAGGCCGGGGTGTCCACAGGCGCGCTGTACCACTACTTCCCCAACAAGCACGCCATCCTGGAACAGATGTTCCTCTACGTGGGCCAGCGGGACGTGGCCGAGGCCGTGGCCCGCACGGCGGTGACCGGCTCCTTTGAGGACCGCCTGGTGATCTTCTTCGAATTCTTCCTGGAGCGGGAATCGAGCTTCCAGAGCCTGCTCCTTCTGTCCATCGACTTCATCCGGAACTACGACTCCCCGGACTCGGAACGCCTGGTCCACCAATGGGCCAACTTCTACCTCCAGAGCATGCAGCGCTACCTGGAGATCCCCGAGGCCATCGCCATGACCATCGGGATCTACTTGAACGGATTGGTTTACCAGACCAAGCTCTGCCCTTCCCTGGTCCCGGCCCGGGAGGCGGTGGAGCTTTTCCGGGACTTGCTGATCAATTACCTTCGGGAGCACACGGACCCGAAGAACCGCGTGTGCCGGGTCTGCCCCTTCATGGTGGACCGGCCCGGCCCGGGCGGCGGCAACGGGAGCCCAGGACATTGAGGACCCTTTCCACCCAGAATTCAAACACGGAGGTGCTGGCGATGCCATCCCAAAATCCGGCAGGCGGGCCCACGCCCAAGGACGGCGATTTTGCCGAACAGTTTTTCGAGGAGCTGGTCCGTACCCGGGAGTTCCGGACCCTGGCCGGCGCCCTGGTGCCCCAGATGCTGCGGCTATGGGCGGGGAAAAGCGACTGGAGGAGGCGGCTCCTTTCCCCGGTGGAAAAGAGCATCAAAAGGACCCTTGAGGATGAGCCGGGGGGCCCTCCGTCCAGGTGGAAGGACGCGGAACTGGCAGGGTTCCTGGTGGAACGCCTGCCCCTGCTGTTGAACACCGGGGCCCTGTCGGTCACGGATCTGGCCAAAACCGTTGAGGAGCTTTCCGATGAGGACAAGCAGGCCCTCATCGCCGGGCTCCTGGAGAACCTGGACTGGGGGTCCGTGGCGAAAATCGCCACCTCGGGCCTCCGCATCCTGAACCAGGTCCACGACGTGAACCCCACCTTCCTGGCCCAACGCATGATCCCGGCCATGAAGGCCCTGGTGGCCAACCTGGACTTCGGCGAGCTGGAGGAGGCGGCCATCAAGGCCCGGCCCGAGGCCGAGGCCCTGGTGGACGCCTTCAACGACGCCCTGTGGGAATACCCGGCCAAGTTCGTGTGCATAGGCGGGCTCCTCCCGGCCACGGCGAACACCCTCGCCGGGAGCCTGGTCCATCTCCTGGAACGGGTCAACATCATGAGCCCGGAGCTCATCACCGAGGTGCTCCTGTCGCTCTTGAAGGACGTGGACGGCAAGGCCGTGGGCCAGCTGGTGAACCAGCTCACCGAGGTGGCGCGAAAGATCCACACGGGCTCGGCGCTTCTGGGCCCGCCGGGGCTGCCGGAGTTCACGGCGGCGCTTACGGTCAAGTTCATGGAGATCGGGGCGGAAATCGACCCCCGCCTCCTGTGGAAGGGCCGCCAGGCCATGGCCGAGGTGGCCGAGGCCCGGGTCAAGGCCCGGATCGAGCTTCTCCGGGCCCGCCCGGAACTGCTCAAGGCACGCCTGGCCGAGCAGCACAAGGTGCGCAACGCCTTCATCCGGGCCCGGCGCCAGAACGTGGCCCTCTTGGACGAGTTGGAAGACCCGGATCTGGCCGAGGCCGTGGCCGAGGGCGCGGTGAAGATCGACGCCCAGGAACTGGCCGAGACCGTGAACCTCTGGTGCGCGGTCTTGAACCGCGCCCGGGAGCAAAGGCCGGATTTCGTGGCCAACATGCTGTTCCACTTCTCCAACACGGCCGACACCCAGGAGATGGAAAACACGGTCCAGTGGCTGGCGAAAGACCTCTCCGAGGCCCTGCGTCCCATTGCCCGGGCGGTGTTGCCCACGGTCATCTCCACGGTGGCGGACTGGCTCTCCCCCGAGGACGACGAACACGCCCCCCAGGTGGCTGACTGCCTCACAGCCTGGCGGGAGCTCTTGAGTGAACAGGAGGACCGGTCATGAACGAAATCTTCATCCAGGCGGCCAACCGGGTGAACAACCCGGCCATCGAAGAATGGAAGGCCCAGGGAAAGAAAGTCATCGGCCTCGTCTGCAGCCATGTGCCTGAGGAAGTCATCACGGCGGCGGGTATGTTTTCCTACCGCCTCCGAGGCATCGAGACCGACTCCACCTCCATCGGGGACACCTATTTCGGGCCCTTCATCTGCTCGTGCCCCAAAGCCATCCTGGAAAACGCGGGCCGGGGCCGTTACAACTTCCTGGACGGGGCCATCATGGTCCAGGCCTGCGACTCCATGCGCCGCCTGGACGAGTGCTGGAGAAAGGCCGGGGAAGACTACGCCAACATCGTGCCCTCCTTTTTCCACTATATGGGCGTGCCCCACAAAGTGACCGACTACGCCATCGCGTGGTTCGCCCAGGAGATCGAGAAGTTCGCCCTGGCTCTGACCGAACACTTCGGAGCGCCCAGCATCACCCCGGATTCCCTGGCCGCCGCCATTTCCCTGCACAACGAGAGTCGCCGACTCCTCATGGACCTCGAGGCCCTGCGTAACGCCGGGGACCCGCCCCTTTCGGGCGAGGAGGCCATGACCATCATCCTGGCGGGCACGGCCATGCCCAAGAGCGTGTACAACCCCATGCTGGCCGAAACCATCCGCCAGCTTTCCGGCAAATCCGCCGGCCACGCGGGCAAAAAACGCATCCTTCTCGCCGGCTCCGTGGTGGACGATCTGGGCATGTTCCGGGCCATTGAGGCCGAGGGGGCGATCGTGGTCGCAGACACGGTCTGCTTCGGGTCCAGGGCCTACGACGGCCTGGTGGCCGAGGACGACCCTTCCTACACGACCCTGGCCAGGCGGTACCTCAACGAGCAGTTCTGCCCCCGTATGTTCGGGTATTATGAAAAGCGCCTGGAGGTGCTCAAACAGAAAATCGAAACCGCCAAGATCGATGGCGTGATCCTCCAGAACATCCGGTTCTGCGACCTCCACGGGTCGGAGAACGGCCTGTTCGAGCGGGACCTTGAGGCCCTGGGCATCCCATGCATCCGGGTGGAGCGCGAATACGGGCCTCTGGGGGACGAGGGACGGGTCCGCATGCGGGTGTCGGCATTTCTGGAAAGGCTTTCCTGACCCCCCCCC
>JAHJUF010000405.1 GCA_018829095.1 Pseudomonadota bacterium
CAGGAACCCCCGCCGGTTGTAGATACCCGTGAGTTCGTCCGTGAAGACCCGGGCGGCCAGCTTCCGGTTCTCCCCCCACAGGCGCTTGATGGTGAGGCTCAGAAGCTCCAGGCCCGAGGAACCCTCGGCGTGGAGGGAGAAGGCCTCCATGAATTCCGACAGGTGGCGGGAATAATCCCTTTCCGGGCTCATGTTCCCGGTCTGCTCCGCGTACTGGAAAAAGACCTCCAGGGCCGGATGGAGGAGATGGAACTCCATGCGGTAGCCCATGACAAAGGCCGTGTTGGTCCGGGGGTCCAGTTCGTATTCGGCGAGGAGGTTTTGCACCTCGCAGGCCGTGCGGGCCAGTTCCTCCTCCACCTCTTCGGGACGGTCGAAGAGCCGGGGCAGTTCCCCCCGGGACGCTGCGGCCAGCATCTTTCTCCAAAAAGCCCCGTGACCGGCTTCTTCCCGGGCCATTTTCCGCCAGAACGCCTGGAGTTCCGGGGTTTCAGCCTTTTGGGCGAACCGCGAATAGACCTTTTCGGCCACGGCGTCCAGATTCAGGCAATACAGGAGGATGCGTTCCGTGGGGCTTGAAGTCCGTGGTGAAGCGGGTGATTCCATGGATTCTCTTTCTGTGGGACGGGGTGTTCCCCCCGGGGAATCAGAAGGCGTTCAGCCGGATGATGGCAAGGTTCAGGACCCCGGCAAAGGCCACCCATAGGGCGTAGGGGACCAGGAGGGCTGCGGCCGGGCGCGACAGCCGGGCAAAGGCCGCCATGGTCCCCAGGATGCAGGCGAGCAGCACAACCAGGGCCGTCAGGGCGGCACGGGGCATGGCCAGGTGGAAATACAAAAAAGACCAAGCCAGGTTGAACCCGTACTGGGCCGCGTACCAGGAGGCCCCGGCCCGGGAGAGCCCCCGGCGCCAAGCCAGCCACCCGCTGACGGCGATCATGATATACAGCACGCTCCACACCGGGCCGAAGACCCGGCCCGGCGGCGCCCAGGACGGCCTGTGGAGGTTTTCGAACATGGAGGCGGCATTGGGACTGGTGAGGACGCCGCCCACCGTGGCCACCAGGAGGGCCGTGACCAGAAAACCCAGGAGAGCCTGGATTTCCCGCCTCTTCTTTCGCGTGGCCGTCATGGGGATTTTCCGTAAAAAGGGTGATTATGTCCTATTGGGATTTCATACCCCAAAGAACCTGGGGGATCAACCCGCAGGAGGCGGGAACAGTGCCGGGGAAGGCCCGGATGTCAGGGGGCTCCTTGACACCCGGAGGGGCTCTCCGTATCCTGGACTCCGATTCGGCCGGTTGTCCTGGCCCATGGGAAAACGGGAGACGAAAATTGCTGGAAACCCTGTTGGGATTCAAGGCCCTGATTTTTGCGATCCTCCTGGGCGGGGCGTACCTCATCTGGCGGCGGGGGTACAAGAAGCGCCTGGAAGGCCGGGACCGGGGGGCGGACGCCTGCGGCCCGTGTGGCGACCGGGACGGCGACTGCCGCCGGGAGCCCCCGGACCCGGAGGGCCGGGAGTCCTGATCCGTCCACACCGGTTTTTCCACCCCTTTCCCTGTTCGGAAACTGGAACCGGCTCCTGTCGTGCATTATTTTTGGCAAGCCCCGGCCACGCCGAACGGCGAAAGGATGCGTGATGACGATCAAGGCGAAGTCCGGGGGCCTCTTCCTGGCGGTCCTCCTGGCCCTTTTGGCGGCTGGCTGCGCCTCGGGGCCCGGCGGGATGATGGTGAAGGTGGATGCCATCGTGAACCCTGAGGTCTCCGGGGGCAGGGCCTACCTTCTTGTTTCCGGCATGCCCAATGTCCAGGAAAACGACCTCTTGTTCCGGGAGCTTTCCCGGTACCCCGAGGCCGCCCTGGACCGGGCCGGATACGGCCCGGCCGGGGAGCCGGGCCCCGGGGGGCTGGCCATCCTGTTCTCCTACGGGGTGGGAGGGGCGGACACGGTGTATTCAGGCTACGACAGCCCCCTCTACGAGCCGGGGCTCCATTCCTGGGCCGCCCCGGTGGTCATCCCCACCGGGAACGGGGACCCGGACGGGGAGTTTTCCTCCCGGATCATCGTGGTGCCCCAGGGCCCGGTGTGGCGGGGCGGAGCCTCCACCCTGGAATCGGAAGAGGTGTTCACCCGCTGGTTCGCCCTGGAGGCAGTGGCCTGGGAGCCCTGGACCCGGGACAGGAAAAAGGAGCCGGTGTGGATGGTGATGGTGAAGAGCCGGGGGCCCTCGGACGACCTCCGCCGGCTCATCCCCCTCATGGTCCGGGCTGCCGGGCCCTACCTGGGCAAGGACACGGGGGGCCAGGTGACCGTGGTGATCGAACTCCCCAAAAAAACCGAATCCTCCGGGGATGTGAACCCCGGCACCCAACCCTGAGCCCGCAGACCCCGCTGCGGCGAACGGAAATCCGAGGCCATGCTCAAACGTATCCTGTTCCTCCTCCTGTTTTTCCCGCTCCTGGCGGCTGTTTCCTCGTGCCGCAGCCTGCCCCCCCCGGCCGGGGAGGGTTTCAACCACTGGCATGACCGGGGGGTGGAGGCCCTGGAACGGGGCCGTCCCGGGGATGCGTACCAGGCCTTTGTCCAGGCCGTGGCCGTGGACCCCCAAAGCGCCGTGGCCCACAACAATCTGGGGGCGGCCCTGGTGGCCATGAAACGATACCCCGGGGCTGTGGAGGCCTTTGACCGGGCCATTTCCCTGGACCCGGGCTACGGTATGGCCTGGTTCAACCGGGCCAACGCCCGGCGCCTGGCCGGGGACCAGGCCGGGGCCGAGGCGGATTACAGCCGGGCCCTGGAACTCATGCCCGGCCACGCCCCGGCGTACACGGGCCGGGCCGCGGCCCGGGACGCCCTGGGCAACCGGGATGGGGCCCTGTCGGATTTCGCCCGGGCTGCCGAGCTTTCCCCGGATGGGGGCCGGGCCTGGGCGCTCCTGGCCTCGGCCCGGGCCGCCCGGGGGGACCGGGGGGGGGCTGTGGACGCCTACACCCGGGCCATAGAAACCGCAAAGGATGCCCCGGCTGAGTTCTACGCGGGCCGCGCCGGGGTCCTGGCTGGCGGGGGCGACCATTCCGGAGCCCTGGCGGATTACGCCCGGGCCCTGGAGACGAATTCCCGCTATACGGCGGCCTATGTGGGGCGGGGAGACGTCCTGCGCCGGGCCGGGGGCCTGTCCGACGCCCTGGCGGCCTACACGGCGGCCCTGGCCCTGGAGCCAAACAACGCGGCGGCCCTTCGGGGCCTGGGCCTCACCTGGATGGAAAAAGGGGATCTCGGCCAGGCTCTGGAACACCTGGGCCGGGCCGTGGAACTCGTCCCGGACGCCCCGGAAAACCGGGAAGCCCGGGCGTCGGTCCTGTTCCAGGTCGACCGGTTTCAGGAGGCGGCCCAAGACTGGGCCGAGGCCATCCGCCTGGACCCGGGCCGGGATACCCTGTACGTGAGCCGGGGACTGGCCCTGGCCAGGGGTGGGGACCTGGATGCGGCCCTGGCGGACTACGAGAAGGCCCTTTCCCTGAACCCCCGGAATTCGGCGGCCTTTCTCAACCGGGGGAGCCTGCGTTTCGAGGAGGGGAGAACGGATGAGGCCCTGGAGGACTACAGCCGGGCCTTGGAGCTTTCCCCCAAGGATGCCGAGGGCTACCTGCTCCGGGCCGCCGCCTGGGAGGAAAAGGGGGACCTGGGCCGGGCCATCGTGGACTACACCCGGGCCGCCGAGTGCGCCGGCAAGGACGTCCGGCCCCTGGTCCGGCGGGCCGACGCCAAGTTCCGCCGGGGGGACCTTTCCGGGGCTCTGGACGACTACGCCTCGGCCATCCGCCTGGAACCCGGCCAGTCCCAATGGCGCGCCCAGAGAGGCCGGGTGTGGCTTTCCGCCGGAAATCCCGTCCGGGCGGCGGAGGACTATTCCCGGGCCGTGAAGATCACCCCCCGGTTTGCCCGGGCCCATCTGGGGCTGGGCATCAGCCACCTGGCTCTGGACCACCCCGAGCGGGCGGTGAAGGATTTCTCCCGGGCGGTTTCCGCAGACCCGGATCTGAACGAGGCCCGGACCCGCCTGGCCTGGCTGTTGGCCACTTATCAGGACGCGGAGATCCGGGACGGGGCCCGGGCGCTTGCCCTGGCCGAAGAGGCCGTGAAAAAGGAAGACACGGCGGAGAGCCGGGCGGTCCTGGCCGCAGCCCTGGCCGAGAACGGCGACTACCCCCGGGCAACCCGGGAGCAGGAGAGGGCCCTGGCGATGCTGGCCGCCCAACCTGCCCCCCCGGCAGACACCCTGGCCGCCTACACCCGCCGCCTCCGCTTCTTCCGCGCCGGCCAGCCCTGGCGGGAGGAGTGAGGCCAGCTAAAGGCTGACCTTCCCCCGCGCCGGACCCGATGGAAAACCCGATCCTGGTTTTTATGGACAAGTGGCCCTGATGCAAAAAATCGGCTCCCACAGTTTCGAAGAATACCTGGACCTGGTGCGCGCCTTCCACGGGCACTCGGCACCGGGAATGGCCATTGGCGGGTTCATGGTGGACCTGGCCCAGGGACACCTCCCCCCCGGCGAGTTCTTCGACGCCCTCTGCGAGACCCGGGCCTGCCTGCCGGACGCCATCCAGATCCTCACCCCCTGCACCATCGGCAACGGCTGGCTCAAGATCCTGGATTTCGGCCGGTTCGCCCTTACCCTGTATGAAAAGTTCGAAGGCCAGGGCGTCCGGGTGTTCGTGGACCCGGAAAAGGTTTCGGACTGGCCCGAAATTTCCGGCTGGTTCTTCAAGACCAAAGCCAGGGAGGAACAGAACCTGGAGGCGCTTCTGGACGAGATTCGCCGGGCCGGGAGTGCGTACTGCGGCCTGGAGGAGGTCCGGGTGGCCCCGGAGTTCCTGGTCCGCCACCGGCGCAAGGGGTTTGCCGTGTGCCCGTCCTGCCGGGAGGCCTATCCCCGGGAGCACGGGCCCTTGTGCCGGGCCTGCCGGGGAGGCTCCCCCTACGGGGCCGCGCCGGAGGCCGGGGGCGGAGGCCCGGGATTCGCCGAGCGCAAGCTGAA
>JAHJUF010000047.1 GCA_018829095.1 Pseudomonadota bacterium
AGGGTTTTTTTTGTGTTTGGGTTTTAGACCAGGCGGCCACGGCGCGCGATCATGGCGGAAAGAATGTTCATGGAGCCTTTCCTCACGATCCGCAGGCGCAGGCCGGGCGGGGCCCCGCCGGGGCCAGGCCGCCGTCCTCCAGGATTTCCCCGTTCCGGGCGATCTTCATGAGTTTCACGGGCACCTCCACCCGAGCCTTTTCCAGGGCCTTTTCCGCCACGAACACGAGGCCCCGGCAGCAGGGCACCTCCATGTAGGCCACGGTGAGGCTCGCGGGCCGGGCGGCTTTCAGGATCTCCGCCAGGCGGCCGATGGACTCGTCCGGGTCCTCGAACTTGGGGCAGGCCAGGGCCACGGCCCGGCCCGGGAGGAGATCCGCGTGGAGGGACGCGTAAGCCACGGCCCCGCAGTCGGCCAGGAGCACCAGGTCCGCGCCCTTGAGGAACGGGGCCTGGGGGCCCATGAGCCGAAGCTTGATGGGCCAGTGGGCCAGGGCCGAAGCCCCCCCGGCGGCCCGGGGACCGGCCTGGGCCGCGAAGATCATGGCCTTGGCCGACGGGCAGGAGGCGGGCTGCTTGCCCTTGCCCTTGCCCAGTTGCCCCAGGCGCTTTTCCACGGCCGCCTCGTCAAACTCCTCGCTCTCCCGCTCCACCAGGGTAAGCGCTCCCTCGGGGCAATCCCCCAGGCAGGCGCCGATGCCGTCGCAAAGAATTTCGCCCACCAGCTTCGCCTTGCCGTCCACCAGCTCCAGTGCGCCCTCGGCGCAGGCCGGGATGCACTGGCCGCAGCCCGTGCATTTTTCCTCGTCGATCTCGATGATCTGCCGAACGCTCATGATTCGTTTCCTTCCGTGAAGATGTCGGCGAAGTCCGAAAGCTTCTTTTCCTTGAGATAGCGGGCGGCCTTCCCGTCCACGGCGGACAGGAGATCCCCCAGGATACACATGCCGCCGCAAACCGGCCGGTCCAGGAGGCAGCCCGTGGGGACCAGCGGCCCCTCGATGGCCTCGTAGACTTCCAGGAGGCTCACCTCATCGGCGGGCCGGGCCAGGAAGAAACCGCCCCGGGGGCCCCGGACCGAGTTCAAGAGCCCGGCCCGGGCCAGGCGCTGGAGCACCTTGGACAGGTGGTTCTCCGATCCGCCCAGAATCGCGGCCAGGTCCCGGCTGGTCATGGTCACGCCCCTGCACGCCAGGAGGATCATGGTGTGCAGGGCCATGGACGCTGCTTCGGAGATTTTGACCAGGTGAGCCATGCCGCCCCTTTCGCAATCAAGCATTTAGGTACTAAAATACCACTTTAAGCCGGGCTGTCAAGCCCCTTTTTATCTTTTGGGGAGGTCTTCCATAACAAATTGTTTTTGTTGCGGATACTCGCACAGGGCTGGCTATGGGGCGCGGAAGGCCGCTACCTTTATACAAGTTAAACCCGCGCGATGCGCTGTCAAGGGGGTGGCAAACCGGGGCGAGCGGCCAGGGAACAGCCCGAAAACAAAAGGAGGGGGCGGCTTGGGGGCTTGTTCAGGAATACCCTGTCTCCCTGTAATCCACGGTTTCCTTCCTGGGCATCCCCGGCAATGGATTTATCCTGAATCGGCCGGGACTTGCCAAGGGGGCCTGGGCGTGATAACCAAAACTCGCGAAATTGCGGCTACCGAAGGCGGCCGATCGCCTGGAAAAATCATAGGATCCCTTCCGGATCAGGAGAGAGACCACCGTGTTATCCGCCCTATTGACCATGGGATTGCTGGGCATCATCGTCGGCGTCGGGCTGGCGGTGGCGTCCAAGGTTTTCTACGTGTACGTGGACCCCACGGTGGAAGCCGTGGAGAGCGCCCTGCCCGGAGCCAACTGCGGCGGCTGCGGCTATCCCGGCTGCTCGGCCAACGCCGCCGCCGTGGTGGCCGGAGAGGCCTCGCCCTCGTCCTGCGTGGCCGGGGGCGCCGAGCTGGCCGCCGTCATCGCGGGCATCCTGGGGGTTTCGGTATCCGCCTCCGAGCCGGACGTGGCCAAACCCGGATGTTACTACGGCGTGGCCGACGCGGACAGCCTGTACCTCTACGACGGCGTGCCGGACTGCCGGGCCGCGGCGCTGCTCTCCGGGGGCATGAAGCTTTGCTCCGTGGGCTGCCTGGGCCTGGGCACCTGCGTCCGGGCCTGCCCGTTTGACGCCCTGTCCATGGGGCCGGACGGCCTCCCCGAGGTGAACCAGAAAAAATGCACGGGCTGCGGCACCTGTGAGCGCGTCTGCCCCAAGGGCATCATCCGCATGTCCTCCGTGACCCGGCGCATCATGCGGGAGTACACCACCGAGGAATGCACCACCCCCTGCCAGCGGGCCTGCCCCGCGGGCCTGGACATCCGGGAGTACGCGCGCCTGGCCGCTGCGGGCGACTTTGCCGGGAGCCTTAGGGTCATCAAGGAGCGCAACCCCTTCCCGGCGGTCATCGGCCGCATCTGCCCCCACCCCTGCGAGGCCGCCTGCCGCCGCAACCTGGTGGACGAGGGAGTGGCCATCAACTGCCTGAAACGCTTTGCCGCGGACGAGGAGATGGCCTCCGGGCAAAGAGTCCTGCCCTACAAGGCCCCGGATACCGGCAGCCGCGTGGCCGTGGCCGGGGGGGGCATCGCGGGGCTTTCCGCCGCCTATTTCCTGGCCCGCCTGGGGCACAGCCCCGTGGTGATGGAGGCCGGCGGCCGCATGGGCGGCCTGTTGCGCACCGCCATCCCGGAAACCCGCCTGCCCGGAAACGTGCTGGACTGGGATATCCAGGGAGTCCTGGACATGGGCGTGGAGGCCAGAACGGGCATGGCCCTGGGCCGGGACGCCACGGTGGCCGGGCTCCTGCGGGGGGGCAACGAAGCCGTGCTGGTGGCTGGCGGCGGATGGGACATGCGCCTGGAGCGCCTCCCGGGGGCCGTGGCCGAAAAGGTCCTGCCCGGAGTCTTCCTCCTCATCGACGCGGCCCGGCCCGAAACCCGGGATCAGCTTTCCTGGGGCAAGAACGCGGTGTTCGCCGGGGGAGGCAGAACCGCCGTCACCACCGCCATGGAATGCCCGGCCGGGAAAAAGACCGTGGTCCTGCGCACGGAAAAGGGCCAGGCCGGGGTGGATGACGAACTCCTGGCCCAGGCCGGTGAAAAGGGCGTGACCGTGATCTTCGGGGCCGCTGTCACCCGGCTTCACGGCGAGGATGAGGCCCTCCAGGAGGTGGAGATTTTTGGCCTCTCGGGCTGCGAACGCCGGAGCCTGGCCGCGGACCGCCTGGTGGCGGCCTCGGGACGGGTGCCGGAACTGATTTTCGTGAAACGGCCTGATGAGGAAGGGGAAACCGAGGAAAAGGTTCTTGACCAGGGCCAGGAAAGCCTCCCCCCCGAGGACCGGGACACGGAAGGCCCCATCCGGTGGCTGGCCATGCCGCCCTACAAGAAACCCGTCCAGAGCGCGGACGATGGGCTCCTGTCCCCGGCCGACGCCATGACGGATTTTTCCGCCGCCGTGGAGGCCATCGGCGCGGGCCGCCGGGCCGCCGCCAGCATCCAGATGCTCATGAACGGCCAGGACCCCTGCCTGCCGGAGCATGTCCTCACCCCCACGGTCTGCGTCCAGGACGTGTGCGACCTCACCCGGGTGGCCGCCACGCCCCGGGAGCCCATGCCCATGGCCCGCCCCGGCGAGGCCCGGCCCGGCCCGGAGCTGGAACTGGGATACACCCGGGAAATGGCCCTGGCCGAGGCCAGCCGCTGCCTGCAATGCGGCCTGGTGTGCTACCTCCACACGGAGGACGCGGCCAAAGACAAGGAAAACGCCGCCTAGCGGTTTTTTGAGGGCGGCTCATCGCCCCTTGAGCCAGAATCCAGGAGGACGGCCATGGCCGTTGAAGAAGGCTATGTGGTCCGGCTGGAGGGGGATGGGGCCTGGGTGAAGACCCGGCGGTGCGAGGCCTGCGACCACTGCGCGGCCAAGGACGGCTGCCGGACCCTGGGAGGCGGCAAGGAGGTGGAGCTCCGGGTGGAGAACACCCTGGGGGCCGGGCCCGGAGACCATGTGGCCGTGGGGGTTTCGGACGCCTCGTTTCTGAAGGCCTCCTTCCTGGTGTACTTCCTGCCCGTGCTAGGCCTTCTGGGCGGGGCCATCCTGGGGGACTGGGCCGGGCCCCGGATGAACCTGGACGCCACCGCCGCCTCCGTGGTCATGGCCTTCGGCGGCTGCGCCCTGGTTTTCGCCGGGGTCCGGGTGGCGGCCAACCGCCTGGCGGAAAAACCCGCCTTCCAGCCGCGCCTGGAAAAGATCCTCGATAAAGCCGGTTCCTGAAACGGTTAGCAGTTTCCCCCCTTTGAAAAAGGGGGGCTAGGGGGGATTTCTTTTTTTGTTTGGCTTTTTATCTTTTTTGGCTCATCCGCCCTTTGCCCGGAGTCAGGGTGAGAAGGCCGCGCCCGCCTGAAAAACCCAAGGAAAAAGAAATCCCCCCTGCCCCCCTTTTTCAAAGGGGGGTTCGAGTTGGGCATTTTCCAAGGGGGCTTTTGCTTTTCGAGGGGGGCTTCAACCGCTTCCCTTTGAAAAAGGGGTAACCCATCCCGGGACGCGTTTCAAAAAGACCATCCTTTTGACCATCGCATGGATGCAGGGATCGCGCCCTTGGTCCCCTATTCCCCTTTTCCCTTGCCCTTGGGCCTTTCCTTGTCCCGAGCCTCCTTTTTCCGGTTCCGCAGCTCCCCCAGCCGGTCCGTTATCCAGGCTTCGTGGCCCCGGCCCGTGGGGACGTAGAAGCTGGCGTTGGGGAGTTCTTCCGGGAGGTAGTCCTCATCCACCCAGGCGTCGGGAAAGTCGTGGGGGTAGCGGTATTCCTTGCCGTAACCCAGTTCCTTCATGAGGCGGGTGGGGGCGTTGCGTAGGTGGACGGGAACCGGGAGTTCGCCGGTCTTTTGCACCGCCTCCCGGGCCTTGGCCTCGGCCGTGTAGGCCGCGTTGCTCTTGGGTGCGGCAGCCAGGTAGGCGGCCAGTTGGAACAGGGCCAGCTCGCCCTCGGGGGAGCCAAGAAACCGGAAGGACTCCACGGCGGCCATGGCTATGACCAGGGCCTGGGGCGCGGCGTTGCCCACGTCCTCCGAGGCGAAACGCACCATGCGCCGGGCCGGGTACAGGGGGTCCTCCCCGGCCTCCAGCATCCGGGCCAGCCAGTAGACGGCCGCGTCCGGGTCGCTCCCCCGAAGGCTCTTGTGCAGGGCGCTGATGATGTCGAAATGCCGGTCCCCGGTCTTGTCGTGGGCCAGCATCCTTTGCTGGAGGGCCTGGGCCGCGATTTCCGGGGTGACCGTCCGCTTCCCCTCCACGGGCTGCGCCAGGAAGGCTGCGGCCTCCAGGGCGTTCAGCGCCCGCCGGGCGTCGCCGTCCGCGCTCTGGACCAGAAAGTCCAGGGCCTCGGGGGCCAGCTCCACGTTCTGCTTGCCCAGTCCCCGGTCCGAATCGGCCAGGACGCTTTTCACGATGGCGGAAAGGCTTTGGGCGGAAAGGGGTTTCAGGACCGCCACCCGGGCCCGGGACAGAAGCGGGCTGATGACCTCGAAGGAGGGGTTTTCCGTGGTGGCTCCCACCAGGGTGAAGAGGCCGCTTTCCACATGAGGGAGCAGGCCGTCCTGCTGGGCCTTGTTGAACCGGTGGATCTCGTCCACAAAGACCACGGTGCGTTTTCCGTGGAGGGAGAGGTTGTCCCGGGCCAGGTCGGCCACGGCGCGGATATCCTTGACGCCCGAACCCACGGCGGAGAACTGGGCAAAGGACGAGCCGGTCTGGTCGGCCAGAATGCGGGCCAGGGTGGTCTTGCCGCAGCCCGGCGGGCCCCATAGGATCACGGAAAAGGGCCGCTTCTCCTCCACGGCCCGGCGCAACAGCTTCCCCGGCCCGGTGAGGTGCTCCTGACCGACGATCTCGTCCAGGGACCGGGGCCGCATGCGCTCGGCCAGGGGCGCGAACCCCCGGGCTTTTTCCTTCCCGGCGTGCTCGAAAAGGTCCATGCGATCTTCCGGCCCCGGGACTGCGGGGGGCAAAAATCAGGTTTCCGTGGGATTGCCTTTTCCGGGGCGCTCACCCTTTCAAGCCGGGGAGCGGGGTTGATGGCCAGGCAAAAAGTCCGGAAAAGTCTCTTGACCGTCACCCAGGCGAAGGCCGTTGGCCAGTTTTTTCAATGGGTTACAATGGTTCTGGATCCCGGCCTTCGCCGGGATGACGAGGTATGGTGCCTGCGCCAGGGGCATCCAGGCTAACGCCTTGATAAACAAAAATCCCCCCTAGCCCCCCTTTTTCAAAGGGGGGACCCGGCCCGGACCGCCTGCCTTCCGTCATCGTCCGGCCCCAGGTGGCTTTCTTTGGGAAGGTTTCCCCATATTATCCACCCATTCCAACCTCAGTCCCGGCGTTTTCGCATGCGGAACAGGATGCGGACCGGGGTCTTGTCCAGGCCGGCTTCCTGGCGGATCTGGTTCACCAGGTAGCGCTGGTAGGAGAAGTGGATGCCCTCGGGGTCCGAGACAAAGCACACGAAGGTGGGGGGGCAGGTGGACGCCTGGGTGGCGTAGAGGAACTTCACCCGCCGGCCGTGGTACATGGGCGGTTCGTGGCGGCCCACGGCGTCGGCCATCATGCGGTTCAAGGGCCCCGTGCCCACCCGGGCCGCGTACTGGGCATACACCTGGTCAATCAGGGGGAATATCTTGTGCACCCGGAAGCCGGTGGTCGCGCTCACGGAGATAAAGGGCGCATAGGACAGGAACTTGCCCTTATAGCGCAGATCCTTTTCAAATTCCTTGGGGGGATGTTCGGCAGAGTCCACCAGGTCCCACTTGTTGGCCACAATGATGCAGCCGCATCCCTTTTCCTGGGCGTAGCCCGCCACGTGGAGGTCCTGCTCCGTGACGCCCTCGGAGGCGTCCAGGAGCACCAGGGCCACGTGGCAACGCTCCATGCTTTTCAGGGCCCGGACCACGGAGAACTTCTCCAGGCGCTTCTGGACCTTCCCCTTGCGCCGGATGCCCGCCGTGTCCACCAGGAGATATTGTTTGCCCCCCACGGTGACCGGGGTGTCCACCGAGTCCCGGGTGGTGCCCGGCACTTCG
>JAHJUF010000406.1 GCA_018829095.1 Pseudomonadota bacterium
ATGGACCAGACCAACCCCCTTTCCGAGGTCACCCACAAGCGGCGGCTCTCGGCCCTGGGGCCAGGGGGGCTCACGCGCGAGCGGGCGGGCTTCGAGGTCCGGGACGTGCACACGTCCCACTACGGCCGCATCTGCCCCATTGAGACGCCGGAAGGTCCCAACATCGGCCTCATCGTGTCCCTTTCCACCTACGCCCGGGTCAACGCGTACGGGTTCATCGAGACCCCCTACCGGGTGGTGAAGGACGCGGTGGCCACCAAGGAGATCCGGTACCTGTCGGCCCTGGAGGAAAGGGACCTGCCCATCGCCCAGGCCAACGCGCTCCTGGACGCAAAGGGCCGGTTCAAGAACGCCCTGGTTTCCGCCCGGGTGATAGGCGAGTTCATGATGGTCCCCCGGGAGGATATCGCCTTGATGGATATCTCTCCCAACCAGCTGGTGTCCGTGTCCTCCTCCATGATCCCCTTCCTGGAGAACGACGACGCCAACCGGGCCCTCATGGGATCCAACATGCAGCGCCAGGCCGTGCCCCTTCTGAACACCGATGCGCCCTTGATCGGCACTGGCCTGGAGCCCACGGTGGCCAAGGACTCGGGCGTGGCCCTGGTGGCCAGGCGTGGGGGCCGGGTGGTGGCTGTGGATGCCTCCCGGATCGTGCTCCAGCACGAGGACGAGGCGGACGCAGGCTACGACAAGGCCGTCACCATCTACAGCTTGAAGAAGTTCGAGCGTTCCAACCAGAACACCTGCTTCAACCACCGCCCCATCGTTCGCCTGGGCCAGAAGGTGGCCACGGGCGAGGTCATGGCTGATGGCCCGGCCACGGAAAAAGGCGAGCTGGCCCTGGGCCGGAACGTCACCGTGGCCTTCATGCCCTGGGGCGGGTACAACTTCGAGGATTCCATCCTGGTGTCCGAACGCCTGGTGCGCGATGGGGTGTTTACCTCCATCCACATCGAGGAGTTCGAGGTCGTATCCCGGGACACCAAGCTGGGCAAGGAAGATATCACCCGGGACATCCCCAACGTGGGCGAGGAGGCGTTGAAGGACCTGGACGACTCCGGGATCGTGCGCCTGGGGGCCGAAGTCCGTCCCGGCGACATCCTGGTGGGCAAGATCACCCCCAAGGGTGAGACCCAGCTCTCCCCGGAGGAAAAGCTCCTCCGGGCCATCTTCGGGGAAAAGGCCGGGGACGTGAAGGACACGTCCCTTCGGGTGCCCCCCGGGGTGGAAGGCGTGGTGGTGGACGCCAAGGTGTTCGCCCGCCGTGGAGTGGAAAAGGATGACCGGACCCTGACCATCGAGGACGAGGAGATTTCGACCCTCATGAAGGACCGGGATGACGAGGTCCGCATCATCGAGGACGCGGTCCGGTCCAACCTGGTGAAACTTCTGGAGGGCAAGAAGGCCGCCCAACCTCTGAAAAAAGGCAAAAACACCGTTGTGCCCAAGGATAAGGCCATTACGGCCGACATGCTGGAGGATGTTTCCCTGTCCCAGCTGGAGAGCCTGGTCCTTTCCGATGTGGCCGTTTCCGAACGGGTCCAGGAGATTCTGGAAAAGTACCGGGAGCAGGTGGACATCGTCCGCCTGGGCTTCGACGGTCAGGTGGCCCGCTTTCAGAAGGGCGATGACCTGCCCCCTGGCGTCATCAAGATGGTCAAGGTGTACGTGGCCATGAAGCGCCGGCTTTCGGTGGGGGACAAGATGGCGGGCCGCCACGGCAACAAAGGTGTGGTTTCCCGCATCCTGCCCGAGGAGGATCTGCCCAATTTCGAGGACGGGACTCCCGTGGACATGGTGCTGAACCCCCTGGGCGTGCCTTCCCGTATGAACGTGGGCCAGATTTTGGAGATCCACCTGGGCCGGGCGGCCCGGGGCCTGGGCTACCAGATCGAGGACCTTCTGCGCAAGAAGAAGCTCGCGGACCTGAGGAAGAAGCTCACGGCCATTTTCAGCAAGCAGGCTGCGGACTTCGACAAGCTGGACGATGGGGAGATCACCCGCTTCGCGGGCCAGTACGTCAAGGGTGTTCACATGGCCACGCCGGTGTTCGACGGGGCCAAGGAGAATGAGATCCGGGATCTCCTGAAGACGGCCGGGGTGGCGGAGAGCGGCCAGGCCACTCTCCGGGACGGCCGTACCGGGGAAACTTTCCGGGGCGAAATCACCGTGGGCACCATGTATATGCTCAAGCTCCACCACCTGGTGGATGACAAGATCCACGCCCGGTCCATTGGCCCTTACTCCCTGGTGACCCAGCAGCCCCTAGGCGGCAAGGCCCAGTTCGGCGGCCAGCGCCTGGGAGAGATGGAAGTCTGGGCTATGGAAGCCTACGGCGCTGCCTACGCCCTCCAGGAGTTCCTCACGGTGAAGAGTGACGACATGGTGGGCCGCACGCGCATGTACGAGAAGATCGTCAAGGGACAGAACGTGCTGGAACCCGGCATGCCCGAGTCCTTCAACGTCCTTATCAAGGAGCTCCAGAGCCTTGGCCTGGAAATGTCGCTCCTGGAGAAGGACGTCTAGACGGCAGGGGTTGGTGGGGGTACGACCGATCCCGGGCCTTTTTTCCGGGACGGAATTTGCGAGTCGCCAAACGGTAGAGGAGAACCGATTTGGAAACCATTTATGATTTTTTCGCAAAACCGACGGACCCCAGGAAGTTTTCTGCGGTGAAGATCGGCCTGGCCAGCCCGGAGAAGATTCGGGAGTGGTCCCATGGCGAGATCAAGAAGCCTGAAACCATCAACTACAGGACTTTCAAACCCGAGCGGGACGGTCTGTTCTGTGCCAAGATTTTCGGGCCCACCAAGGACTACGAGTGCAACTGCGGCAAGTACAAGCGCATGAAGCACCGGGGCGTGGTGTGCGAGAAGTGCGGCGTGGAGGTCATCCAGAGCAAGGTGCGCCGGGAGCGCATGGGCCACATCCAGCTGGCCACCCCGGTTGCCCACATCTGGTTTCTGAAAAGCCTGCCCTCCAAGATCGGCAACGTGTTGGATCTCACGTTGAAGAACCTGGAGCGCGTTCTTTATTTCGACGCCTACGTGGTGACCGACCCCAAGGACTCGGGGCTCGAAAAGGGTATGCTCCTCACCGAGGACAAGTACCGGGAGGCCCTGGAGACCAGCCCCACCAAGTTCGAGGTGGGCATGGGCGCCGAGGCCATCAAGAAGCTCCTGGAGGGCCTGGATCTCGAGGCCATCTACAAGGAGCTCCGCGAGGATATCTCCACCACGGGGAGCGAGGCCAAGAGGAAGAAGCTGGCTAAGCGCCTGAAGGTGGTGGAGGCGTTCCGCCAGTCCGGCATCAATCCGGCCTGGATGATCATGGACGTGATCCCGGTCCTGCCCCCGGACCTGCGGCCTTTGGTTCCCCTGGAGGGCGGCCGGTTCGCCACCTCCGACCTGAACGACCTGTACCGCCGGGTCATCAACCGGAACAACCGGCTCCAGCGGCTCATCGACCTCAAGGCCCCGGAAATCATCGTGCGCAACGAGAAGCGCATGCTCCAAGAGGCCGTGGACGTGCTGTTCGACAACGGCCGCCAGGGCAAGGTGGTCACGGGCACCAACAAGCGGCCCTTGAAATCCCTGTCCGACACCCTGAAGGGCAAGCAGGGCCGGTTCCGCCAGAACCTTTTGGGCAAGCGGGTGGACTACTCGGGCCGTACCGTCATCACCATCGGCCCCAATCTCCGGCTCCACCAGTGCGGGCTTCCCAAAAAGATGGCCCTGGAGCTGTTCAAACCCTTCGTGTACCACAAGCTGGAGGAAAAGGGCCTGGTCTCCACGGTGAAGAGTGCGAAAAAGCTCGTGGAGAAGGAATCCCCCGAGGTGTGGGACACCCTGGACGAGGTGGTACGCGAGTACCCCGTGATGTTGAACCGCGCCCCCACCCTGCACCGGCTGGGGATCCAGGCCTTTGAGCCCATCCTCATCGAAGGCAAGGCCCTCCAGCTCCATCCCCTGGTCTGCACCGCCTTCAACGCGGACTTCGACGGGGACCAGATGGCCGTGCATGTGCCCCTTTCCATGGAGGCCCAGATCGAGTGCCGGGCGCTCATGCTGTCCTCCAACAACATCCTTTCCCCGGCCAACGGCGCGCCCATCATCGTGCCCACCCAGGATATCGTGCTGGGCATCTACTACATGACCCGGAACCGGAACGTTGACAGCGACAAAATCCGCATCTTCTCCAGCCCCGGCGAAGTCCGGGTTGCCTACGATGCCGATGCCGTCCATCTCCACGACCGCATCCTGCTCCGCATTGACGGAAAGCGGGTCGAGACCACCGTGGGCCGCGTCCTGTTGTGGGAGGTCATTCCCAAGGACACGCTGCTCTCCATGCGTCACCTGGTGGTCAACAGCGAGGAGAAGGCCGGGCTATTGGCCGATCTTCTGGCTGAAAACCCGGACACGGACTTCGCCGCCCTGGTGGAGAAGTACTCCGAAGGCCGGGACCGGATCTTCGGCGGCCAGATGGGCATCCTGCGCCAGGAGGAGTTGGAGAACGTGTTCCGCCTGGGCGCGGAGGTCATCGACGAGGTGGTGGGCCTGGCTCCGGGCGAATCGGCCGGCCCCTTCCAGGACCGGCACCGTTTCCATTTTTTCAAGATGATGGGCAAGAAGAACGAGCCGCCGTTCTCCCTGGTGAACCAGGTCATGAACAAGAAGAACCTCCGGGACGTGGTGGATTACTGTTACCGCACCCTGGGGGCCAAGACTACGGTCATCCTCTCCGACCGGCTGAAGGACCTGGGATACCGTTACGCCACCGAAGGCGGCCTCTCCATCGCCATCCGGGACATGACCATCCCGAAGAAAAAGGGAGAGATCCTGAAGAAGGCCGAGAAGGCGGTGGGCGAGATCGCCCGGCAATATTCCGAGGGTCTCATCACCCAGGGCGAAAAATACAACAAGGTGGTGGACATCTGGGCCAAGGCCACGGAGGACGTGGCCAGCGAGATGATGGACCAGATGAAGACCGCCCCGGCAGAGGAGGGCGAGGACAAGCCCTCCGGCGAGAGCATGAACGCCATCTACATGATGGCCGACTCGGGCGCCCGGGGCTCCCGGGACCAGATGCGCCAGCTGGCCGGCATGCGGGGTCTCATGGCCAAGCCTTCCGGCGAGATCATCGAGACGCCCATCACGGCCAACTTCCGGGAAGGCCTGTCCGTGCTCCAGTACTTCGTCTCCACCCACGGTGCCCGCAAGGGTCTCGCGGACACGGCCTTGAAGACCGCCAACTCCGGATACCTCACCCGGCGGCTGGTGGACGTGGCCCAGGACTGCGTGGTGCTGAACAGGGACTGCGGCACCATGGCCGGCGTGGAGGTGGAGCCCCTCATGGAGGGTGGCGAGATCATCCAGCGCCTGGCCGAGCGCATTCTGGGACGCACCGCCGTGGAGGATATCATCCATCCCCGCACGGGCGAGCTCGTTGTGGCATTGGGCGAGGAGATCGACGAGGCGGCCACCGAGCGCATTGAGGCCATGGGCCTGACCCGCTTAAAGATCCGCTCGGTGCTCACCTGCAAGAACCGCTACGGGGTCTGCGCCAAGTGCTACGGCCGGGATCTGTCTCATGGCCGCGGCGTGGAGTTGGGCCAGGCAGTGGGCATCCTGGCCGCCCAGAGCATCGGCGAGCCCGGAACCCAGCTCACCATGCGTACCTTCCACATCGGCGGCACGGCGTCCCGGCGGGTGGAACAGGCCGACATCCGGGCCCGGTTCTCCGGCCGGGTGCGCTACGACGACCTCAACGTGGTGGAGAACGCCTCTGGTGACTTGGTGGTCATGAACCGCCGGGGCGGGGCTTTTGTCATCGAAAGCGAAACCGGCGAGGAGCGGGAGCGCTGTCCGGTCATCTACGGCGCCACCATCAAGGTCCGGGACACTGAACAGGTGGTGGTAGGCGATCTTCTGGCTCAGTGGGACCCCTTCACCACGCCCATCCTCACCGAGGTGGCGGGCACGGTGAAGTTCGGGGACATCTTTCCGGGCAAGACCATGCAGGAGAAGGTGGACCCAGTGACGGGCAAGGCGTCCCGGATGATCGCCGAGTTCAAGGATTCGGAAGTGCGGCCCCGCATCACCATCAAGAACGAGACGGGCAAGACGGCCATGCTTCCCCGGAGCAACAATCCGGCGCGTTACCCCCTGCCCATCAATGCCATCCTCCTGGTGGAGGATGGTGCCCCGGTCAAGGCCGGCGACATCATCGCCAAGCTGCCCCGGGCCACCACCAAGACCAAGGACATCACCGGCGGTCTGCCCCGGGTGGC
>JAHJUF010000407.1 GCA_018829095.1 Pseudomonadota bacterium
CCCCAATTCTTCGAAGTAGACCGGGTCTCCCTATCCGGCCCGGACCCGGACGCGGCCAAGCTGGGCTTCATTTCGCGCCTGTCCCCCAACGGCCGGCCCGAGAGCCTGCGCCGCATCGGCCTAGTGCTTTCCGGCCAGGACCAGGCCCTGGTCCTTTCGGTGAAGACCGGGACCATGAAGCGCCTCTTTGGAGACGAGATGCCCCAGGCCCTGCGCCAACTAGACGTATCCGTGCTCACCCGCCTGATTTTCGGGCACATCCTGGGCTCCACTCCCGGGGAGATGGTCCGGGAAAAGCGCCTGTCCTACACATCCAGCCACGAGGAGGCCTTCGGGGCCGTGGCCCGGGGGGATGCCCAGGCCGCGTTTTTCCTGAACCCGGCCACCAACGAACAGGTGTGCCAGGTGGCGGCCCAGGGGCTCACCATGCCCCAGAAGACCACCTACTACTATCCCAAGGTCATCACGGGCCATGTGATGAACCTTTTGACCGTCTGAGCCCCCGGGCCCGGATGGTCGCCCCCCAGGGAGGCATCCATGAACTTAGACGATGAGCCCTTTTCCGTCGGCGGCGGGTTTGCGGACGACGACAAGTCGAACCGATCTAACCGGACCTTTCGCGTCCTGGTGAGCGACAAGCTGGACAAGAGGGGCGTGAAGCTCCTGGAGGAGGAACCGGGCATCACGGTGGACGTGAAGACAGGCATGACACCCGAGGAGTTCCTCTCCGTCATACGCGACTACGACGCCCTCATCATCCGCAGCGCCACCAAGGTCACGGCCCGGGCGCTGGAACGGGCCGAACGCCTGATGGTGGTGGGCCGGGCCGGCATAGGCCTGGACAACGTGGACATCCCGGCCGCCACCCAGAAGGGCGTGGCCGTCATGAACACCCCAAAGGGCAACGTAGTCACCACGGCCGAGCACGCCATCTCCATGATGATGTCCATGAGCCGGAACATCTCCCGGGCCACGGCCTCCATGAAGGCCGGCAAATGGGAGAAGAAGCTCTTCCAGGGCCGGGAGATCATGAACAAGAACCTGGGGGTCATCGGGTTCGGCAAGATCGGCTCCGTGGTGGCAGACCGGGCCCGGGGCATGAAGATGAACGTCCTGGTCTTTGACCCGGTGGTGCCCAACGACCGCATACAAAAGGCGGGGTTCACGGCCTGCGACCTGCCGGAGCTCTTTGAAAAGGCCGACTACATCACGGTCCACGTACCCAGGACCAAGAAAACCCTGTCCCTTTTGAACAAGGCGGCCTTTGACCGCATGAAAGACGGGGTCATGATCGTGAACTGCGCCCGGGGCGGCATCGTGAACGAGAACGACCTCCACGACGCCATCGTGTCCGGCAAGGTGGCGGGCGCGGCGCTGGACGTGTTCGAAAACGAGCCCCCCGGCGATCACCCCCTCCTCTCCCTGGAACAGGTGACGGCAACTCCCCACCTGGGGGCCAGCACCCTGGAGGCCCAGCGCAACGTTGCCCTCCAGGTGGCCGAGCAGATCATCATGTACTTAAAGTCCAACACGGCCGTGAACACGGTGAACGTGCCCCAGGTGACGGGCAAACTCCTGGAGAAGCTTTCGCCCTTCCTGTCCCTGGGGGAGAAGATGGGCACCCTCCTGGCCCAGCTGGTTTCCGGCCACATCCACGACGTGACCGTGGAGTACAACGGCGACCTGGACGACCTGGACACCTCGCCCGTGACCACATCCATCGTCAAGGGGCTCCTGACCCCCCTGGCCAGCGACCCGGTGAACTTTGTGAACGCCCCGGTCATGGCCGAGGATATGGGCATATCCATCACCGAAAAAAAGTCCAAGGACGCCTGGGACTACACCAACCTCATCCGGGTGAAGGTGGAGACCGACCAGGGGGAGTGGTCCGTGGCCGGAACGCTTTTCGGCAAGAACTACCCCCGCATCGTGGCCATCGGGCGCATGCGCCTGGAGATGGTGCCCGAGGGCTATTTCACCCTACTGGAAGGCGAAAACGAGCCCGGCTCCATCGGCGCCATCGGCCACACCCTGGGAAGCCTCTCCATCAACATCTCCCGCATGACCGTGGGCCAGCATGTGGACAACACCCAGAACAAGATCTTCCTTCGCACCGACATCCCCCTGCCCGACGAGGCCCGGGACGCCCTTCTGAGGCTGCCCCTGGTGAGCGAGCTCCAGAGTTTTGAGCTTTGAGGGGAAGGAAACGAGGAAAAGGAACGGATCGTTCATCCATAAAGAGAAAACCCCATAACCCCTGAAAGGAGAAACGGGAAAATGTCCGAGAAACTTGGAAGGATCGTGGAATGCTTGATCGCCGGAAAGATCGATGAGGTGGAGAAGCTCACGGCCGAGTGCCTGGACGCGGCCATGGACGCCCAGGAAGTGGTGGAAAAGGGCCTTCTGGCCGGCATGGACGTGGTGGGCCAGCGGTTCAAGGTCGGGGACATGTTCATCCCCGAGGTGCTCCGCTCCGCCAAGGCCATGAGAAAGGGCATGGACCTCCTGCGCCCCCACCTGAGCGATGCCGAGGTCTCCCGGGGCGGCACGTTCGCCATCGGTACCGTGGAAGGCGACCTCCACGACATCGGCAAGAACCTGGTAGGCATGATGTTCGAGGGAGCGGGCATAAGGGTGATCAACATCGGCATTGACGTGTCGCCCCAGGCCTTCGTGGACGCGGTCAAGGAGCACAAGCCCGACATCCTGGGCATGAGCGCGCTTTTGACCACCACCATGCCCAAGATGGGCGAGACCATCAATGCCCTGAAGGAAGCCGGCATCCGGGACCAGGTGAAGATCATGGTGGGCGGCGCGCCCGTGACCGAGGAGTTCGCGAAAGAGATCGGCGCGGACGCCTACGGCGCCAACGCGGCCATGGCCGTGGACCGGGGCAAGGAGCTTCTCGGCCGCTAATCACCGGAAAGGCAGCAAACAGCCCGTCATCCCGACGAAGGCCGGGATCCAAGTCCATGGCGGCCCATGGCAAGGACCGGCCCGCCTTCCAAGGAATAAAGACGCCCCGGGTTCTCGACGGGTTTTCGGCCCATTCTCCCTGCTTTAGGGAAAAAATTTGCCGGATGCGCCTGGGAGAGTTCTTCCCGGGCCCGGCCAAGGAGTGACGAATGAACCCAAGGATGAATCAGACGGTCTACCGGACGCCCCGATTCAAGGTGCTGTCCGAGGACCAGATCGAACGGATCTACTTCGCGGCCCTGGACGTCCTGGAGACCTCCGGCGGCATGGTCTTCCAGGACGAGGCCCTGGGCATCTTCCGCCAAAGCGGCGAGGCCGTGGTGCGGGGCAACAACGTGCGGGTGCCCGCCTCCCTGGTGGAGCGGGCCCTGAAGGGCTACCCCAGGAAGATCACCCTGAGGGGCCGGGACGGCAAGCGATCCATGCGCCTGCAAAAGGACGAGGTGGCCTTTGGCACGGGGAGCGACCAGCCCTTCACCTATGATCTCAAGACCGGCGAGCGCCGGCGCTGCGTTCACGCGGACGTGAACCTGGCGGCGAAGATCGTGGATTTCCTGCCCCAGTACGACTTCTTCATGTCCCACGGCATCGTGTCCGACGCCCCCAACCCCCTCACTTACGACCGGCACCAGTTTCTGGCCATGGTAGAGCAGTGCACCAAGCCCTTTGTGGTCACCTCCGTGGACGGCGAGGGCCTGGAGGACCTGTGGAAGATGGCCTGCGTCCTGGCCGGGGGCGAGGAGGAGTTTCGGTTAAATCCCATGTTCGTGGCCTACATCGAGCCCATCAGCCCGTTGAAGAACGAC
>JAHJUF010000408.1 GCA_018829095.1 Pseudomonadota bacterium
ATCTGCCTGATGAGCCTGAATCCCGCCGATTCCGGCCCCCTCGCCTTAAGTCAACGGCATTGAGTGGCACCCGGCATTCAGGCGAAACGCCTTTCCGGCCTGGGCTTCCTCGCAAACGCCCGCATGGCCAACCGCCACGTGAAGAAATTCTGCCGCCCGGACGATGCGGGCCAGAAGATCCTGGAAACCGCCGTGGACCGCCTGGGCCTCTCCGCCCGGGCCTACCACCGCATATTGAAAATCGCCCGCACCATCGCAGACCTGGCCGCCTCCCCGGAAATCCAGGCCCCCCACGTGGCCGAGGCGGTGCAATACCGGACTTTGGAGAGGAAGACGCGGTGAGGAGAGCGCCCCAAATCCCGCTTTGGCCAGGGTGGCGATGGCCATTCGCCGCAAGGCGCGGAGCGCAAGGGGTGCAGGGAAGGGCTGGTATCGGCAAAGGGGTTCCGGCCTGGAAACTTTGGATGAAGACCTATTGTCCTTCGGACCCCGGCAACCAGTTTAGGCTGTGTCACAATTGAAAACAGAGGCATATTGGCCACAAGGTATAGATGTTGGCGATCAAGCATAGCCCATATATTGTGGCACAATGTTACTTAAATTGAATTGCGACACAGCCTCAGCAAGCTGCCGGGGCCACCCACGCCTTTGCCACTCGAGGAAAAGTTGCCGGTGGCACCAGGGGATTTAGGCTTATGTCAACGTCATTGGATAGCACCCAAGCCTATGGCGAAATGCGCACTTCCTTCCCCTTTTTATAGACAAGGTATATGGTAGGGGATAGACTTGGGTCAGGAAAAAGGCGGCTATACAAATTATTGTCCTTATACAAAGGCACAACGACATAATTATAATCGCCGTTGATAAGATGATGGAAAATTTCGCATTGTTTTTTATAGATAGGATTATCTTTATATAGACAAAAATTAAAAAGATAGGAATCAAAAATTAAAGCGACAGCTGGCTGTTGTTTAAGAAAATCATCCAAGGGGCTATCTGGACTAATCCCAGTTTTAACTGATGTATTATGATAAAAGAAGTACATTAAATCAATATTTTCCTGAGAATAATTATCTATTATGAGTGGAAGCTCAAACACAAGAGCTGTGTGAACAAAGTCAACGACCGACATCATTTTAATAGGTATGATAGCAATCATAATTGGTAAGCGTTCAGGGGGTAGCAAATCCCTGATTTTGTGCGTTTCCGAGCCTGTGAATACAACATATTGATATCAAAGGAAAAATTCAAACTAGACTTTTTTTCCACTAGTGTCCTGTCCGGAAAGTTCCGTTACAGGAGAATACGGCCAAACGCTTTTTCCCTCGAAGAATCTTAAGATTGATGAAGATGCAACAAGTCCTGAAACCAATCTCAACCGTCACCCCGGCGAAGGCCGGGGTCCAGTTTTTTCAATAGGTTACAAAGACCCTGGATCCCGGCCTTCGCCGGGATGACGACTTTTTGCAGGGCCATCAAGATTCAGCAGAACCTTCGGCAGCCATTTAGCCTGTTGAAATGACACAGAACTTTCCGCCCGGAACACTAGGAGCCCACGCCCCGCACGTCCCCGTCCTTTTCCCGCATCAGAAAACCGGAATCCCCATCAAGGCGCAACTTCCCCCACCCGGGACAGGAGGGCCAGGGCGTCGGAATTTCCAGGAGCCCGGCCCAGGACCGCCCGGACATGGATCTCCGCTTCCCGGGGCCGGCCAAGGGCAAGGAGGGCCTCGGCCAGGTTCAGCCGGGCCGGAAGGCTCTCCGGGTCCAGTTGCACGGCCTTGTGAAGGTGGGGCAGGGCCTCCCGGGGCCGGTCCAGGAGCAGAAAAGCGTAGCCCAGGCCGTTTTCCGCCGAGGAGTAATCCGGCCGGATGGCAAGGGCCGCCATGAAAGCCCGGGCAGCCTCCTCCTCCCGGCCCAGGATCAGGAGAACGCCCCCCAGGTTGTTGTGCACCCGGGCGTCGCCGGGCCACCGGGCCGCGGCCCGGGTGAACAGGTCCGCCGCCTCCTGGCTGCGTCCGGCCCGGACCAGAGCCTTGCCCAGGTTGTTGACAAGCTCGCGGTTCTCCGGGTCCTTGGCCAGACCGGTTTCCAGGTGCCGGATGGCCTCGGGGACCCTCCCGGCCTGGAGGAGGGCAAAACCCAGGGTGTTCCGATAGCTGGCGTTGCCGGGAAACCTCCCCACCACCGGCTCCATGAGCCTGACGGCTTCCCCGGCCCGGCCCATCTCCACCAGGGCCATGGCCAGGGTATTGCGCTCGTTCAGGGTTTCGGACTCGGTTTCCACGGCCTGGACCAGGTACGGCAGGGCTTCCCGGACCCGGCCCTCCTCCAGGAGGGCAAAGCCGAAGTTGTGAGCGGCCCGGGGGCTGGTCGGGCGCTTTTCCAGGGTGTCGGCCCAGATGGTGAGACGGTCAACGTAGTCCCGGTTCCGCAGGTGGGAGGCCGTGCCCAGGGCCAGGACCGCCACCGCCATGACCACGGCCCAGGCCTGCTTGGCCCCCCGGAGGGAAAGAGCTCTCCGGGCCAGGAGAAAGGCCCCGGCCCCGAACCCGGCGGCCAGGGCGGCCAGGGGCAGGTACATGCGGTATTCCACCACCACGTCCACCATCCGCAAAAAGCTGGAGGTGGGGGCCAGGAGGAGGAAGAACCAGGCCCCCAGGAAACCCACGGGCCGTTGCCGGACCAGGGCGGCCAGGGTGCCCGAGAACAGGGCCAGGATGAACAAGAAGTTTGGCAGGGTGGCTAAAAACGCCGGGTGCAGCCAGTCCGTGTAGTCGAACACCAGGGGATGGGGCCACAGGGCCAGGGAAAGGTAGTGGACCAGGACCGGGGTCTGGTGCCAGAGCCAGCTCAGGGAAAACCAGAGCTGGTTATCCCGGCCATAGGGGATGTGGGGAAGCCCGGCGTTCAAGTTGTAGAGCATGACGGCAAAACCCACGGCAAAACCCACGTACAGCAGAGGGGCCTCCCGGACGGCCCGGAGGGGATTCTTCCCCGCAAAGACCCAGGTCCAGGCCAGGACCGCCAGGGGGGCGATCCCCATGTTCTCCTTCACCGTGATACCCAGAAAAAAGGCCGCCAGGGCCCCCAGGCGCCACGCCCGGCCCGGCGCTCCCGGGATTAGCCCCCGGATGGCGGCGTACAGGGTGGTCAGGATCAGGAGCCCGGAAAGGACCTCCCCCCTCTGGGACACGTAGGCCACGGCCATGGTCTGGAGGGGGTGGACCATCCACACCAGGGCCGAAGCCAGAGCCACGGGCCGGGCCATGTCTCCCAGGCGGGCGGCCAGGGGCGGGAGGCTCAGGGTCCGGGCCAGGATGCCGTACAGGACCAGGGCCGTCAGGATATGGAGCAGGATGTTCCCCAAATGGTAACTCCAGGGCGCGGCCCCGGAGATGGCCCAGTTCACGGCCAGGGACAGGTTCAAGACAATGCGGTGGGAAACGGGGATGCCCCGCGCGGGCAGCAGGGGACCGGGAAAGGAGAAGAGATTCCGGATGCTGGGGTTTTCCAGGATGTTGGCCGCATCGTCCAGGATGAACCCGTGGCCCAGGGTGTTGGCATAGACCGCCAGGCCCGCCAGGGCCAGGACCACCAGGGGGGCTATGGCTATGGCAAAAACCTCCCAACGGCCCCGGGACCTGGGCGGTGCGGGATCAGGTCGGCGGTTGTCGCTGGACGAGGTTTCCCCCATGGATTTTCCCGGATATCCTGGAAGCAAAGGTTTCCGGCCAACCCGCGCTGGAGGCAAAAAATGCCCTGGCTTGTTGACCTTGGGTGAAGAATGGGATTTTAAGACATTTATCCGCTTCTTGCCAGAGCGGTTCGGCCCAGAGAGTCAAACAGGGTCCTCCTCTTTGAAAAAAGGGGGGAGCACGGCCGCCGGAACCGGACGTTTCGCACGGCAACCGTCCTGATTCCGTTTAGAAAAATCCTCGGGTAACTTATGAACATCGTCCTGGTCAGGCCCCGTTACGCGAGCCATCTCATCACCCCGCCCCTGGGCCTGGGGTACCTGGCGGCCTATCTCCGCCAGCGAGGCGCGCGGGTGACGATCCTGGACGGGCTCCTTTTGGGCCGGGACAACCGGGCCCTGGCCGAGGCGGTGGAGGCGCTTTGCCCGGACGCCGTGGGCATCACCTGCCAGACCGCCTTCTGGCACGAGGCCGCGGACCTGGCCCGGCGGCTCAAGGCCCGGGGACAGCGGGTGATCCTCGGGGGCGTGCATCCGTCGTTTTTGCCCGGGCAAAGCCTTGCGGAAACCGGGGCGGACTTCGTGGTCCGGGGGGAGGGGGAGCGCGCCCTCTTCGACCTGGCCGACTCGGGCTTCTCAGGCTTTTTAGGCAAAAACATTCCCGGGGTGGTGGGGGCGTGGAACATGGCGGACCCGGACCCGGCCTGGGCCCCCCTGGAAGAGGACCTGGACGCTCTGCCCTTCCCGGCCTGGGACCTCATGGATCCCCGGGCCTATCCCAAGGCCCCCCACGGGGCCATCGTGAAGAATTATCCCATCGGCGTGGTCATGACCAGCCGGGGTTGCCCCTATTCCTGCTCCTTCTGCGCCAGCCCCCGGTTCTGGGGCGGCCGGGTACGCCTGCGGAGCCCGGAAAACGTCCTGGCCGAGGTGCGGATGCTGGCCGAAAAGTTCGACGTAGCTGAAATCCACTTTGAGGACGACAACTTCACCCTGGACCGGGACCGGGCCACGGAAATCTCCCGGCTCATGGGGGAAAGCGGCCTCAACCTTTCCTGGGCCTGCCCCAACGGCATCCGGGCCGACCGGGTGGACAAAGACCTAATCTTCGCCATGAAGAAGGCCGGCTGCTACTATTTCGCATTCGGCATCGAGAGCGCCGACCCGAACATCCTCGCCAACATCCACAAGGCGGAAACCATCGAGACCATAAGCCGATCCATCGGCCTGGCGGACGATGCGGGCATCTCCTGCCTGGGGCTGTTCATCCTCGGCCTGCCCGGAGAAACCCGGGAGACCATGGAAAAGACCATCCGGTTCGCCAAAAACTCCCGGCTTTCCCGGGCCCAGTTCCTGATCCTGGACGTGCTCCCCGGCTCCGCCCTCTGGGACGAGCTGGCCGGGCGGTTCACCCCGGACTGGACCAAGAACAGCTTCAAGGAGCCCGAGTGGATTCCTCCGGGGCTCACGAAAAAGGACCTCATGGACGCCCAGGCCCGGGCCTTCCGGTCCTTCTACCTGTCCCGGGGGCGTTTCCTTTCCCTGGTCCGCCAGGTGCGGCTTGGCCAGATCCCTTTTTTGATCCATAGACTGTTCGACTACCGCATCCTCCCCGCTCCGCGAAAAAAGCGCCGGGCGCGCAAAACCCCAGGGACGACATGAGCCCGAAAATCGCCGTCATAGCCGGGGCCGGGCCTGCGGGCCTCACCGCCGCCTGGGAGCTTCTCACCCGCACGGACGTGGTCCCCGTGGTGTGTGAGATGTCCCGGGAGATGGGGGGCATGGCCCGGACCGTGAGCCACCATGGCAACCGCATGGACGTGGGGGGGCACAGGTTCTTCACCCGCCAGGAACGGGTCCTGGACTGGTGGAAGCATTTCCTGCCCGTGGCCGGGGGCGAGGGCCGCCCGGGGCCGGACCCAAAAGCCACGGACCGGGTCATGCTGGTGCGGGACCGCCGATCCTCCATCTTCTTCGACAACCGGTTCTTCCCCTACCCCCTCACCCTGGACCCGGCGACCCTGAAAAGCCTGGGGGCCCGGCGGCTGGCCAGAATCGGCTTGTCCTACGGCAAGAGCCGCCTGTTCCCGGTGCCGGAAAAAAACCTGGAGGACTTTTTCGTCAACCGCTTCGGCCGGTCCCTGTACGAGATGTTCTTCATGGACTACACCCGCAAGGTCTGGGGCGCGGACGCCGCAGACATCCTGCCCCAGTGGGGCCAGGAGCGGGTGCGGGGGCTTTCCGTGTCCGCCGTGGCGGCCCACGCCTTCCGCCGCCTGGCCGGGGCGGACCGCTCCCTGTCCCAGGCCGGGACCCAGGTGAGCCTGGTGGAGCGCTTCCTGTACCCCAAATTCGGCCCGGGCCAGCTATGGGAAGAGGTGGCGGCCGACATCCGCCGGATGGGGGGAACGATCCTCACGGAGCACAAGGTGCAGGAGGTGCGCCTGGAAGGCGGGCGGGTGAAATCCATCCGGGCCGCCTCGCCCGGGGGATTCGTGGACCTGGACGCGGATTACTTCTTTTCCACCATGCCCGTGCGCCACATGATCCGGGCCCTGGACCCCGGGGCTCCCATGACCGTGCGCCGGGCGGCCGAGGGCCTGACCCACCGGAATTTCCTGGCCGTGGGCCTCCTGGCCGACCCCAAGAGGACCTCCCCCCGCCCCCAGGCAGACGCGGCGAAACTTTCC
>JAHJUF010000409.1 GCA_018829095.1 Pseudomonadota bacterium
AGGTGCCGCCGCCCAGGTCGAAGACGGCGATCATCTGGTCCTTTTTCTTGTCCATGCCATAGGCAAGGCTGGCGGCCGTAGGCTCGTTGATGATGCGGAGCAGGTTCAGCCCCGCGATCTTGGCCGCGTCCTTGGTGGCCTGGCGCTGGGAGTCGTTGAAGTAGGCCGGCACGGTGACCACCGCGTCGGTGACAGGCTCGCCCAGGTAATCCTCGGCAGCCTTTTTCAGGTAGGAGAGGATGAAGGAGGAAATTTCCTGGGGGCTGTAGCTTTTTCCCTGGAGGTCCACCCAGGCGTCCCCGTTGTCCGCCTTTTTGATCTTGTACGGCAGGATCTTGATGTCGTCCTGGACCAACTTGGCGTCGAACTTGCGCCCGATGAGCCTTTTCACCGCGAACACGGTGTTCGTGGGGTTGGTGATGGCCTGGCGCTTGGCGATCTGACCCACCAGGCGCTCGCCGGAGTTGCTGATGGCCACGATGGAGGGGGTGGTGCGGCCCCCCTCGGGGTTGGTGAGTACTTTGGGCTCCCCACCCTCCATGACGGCCACGCAGGAATTGGTGGTTCCCAGATCGATTCCGATGACTTTGCCCATGATGAACCCTCCTTGGTTCCTTGGAGTTTTCCTTCAGTAGTTTTTCCGCCGGCGGGGCTCTTGGCATCCCCGGGGGCGGCTGTCATGATTTTCACGTATTTTCAGTCTCTTTTGCCACCACCACCAGGGCGGGCCGCAAAAGCCGGTCCTTCATCTTGTATCCCCGCTGCATCTCCCGGACCACCGTGTCGGCCGGCTGGTCACTTTCCTCGGCCATGAGGGCCTGGTGAAAGGCGGGGTCGAACGGCTGGCCCATGGAGGACAGGGGCTTCACGCCGTAGCGTTCCATCACCAGGAGGATTTCCTTCCGGGTGAGGTCCACGCCCTCGGCGAGCTTGCCCGCCTCGCCCTTGATCTGTCCCGCGCTTTCCAGGGCCCGTTCCAGGTTGTCCACCACCGGGAGCAGGTCTTTCATGACGGATTCCGTGGCGTATTTCCGGAACTCATCCACCTCTCGTTGGGAGCGCTTCTTGTAGTTCTCGAAGTCGGCGGCGGCCCTCAGGAGGCGGTCCTGGAACTCTTTCAGAGCCTCCTCCGCCTCCTCCCGGGTCCGGGGGCTTTGAGATTCCGGGGCGGTATCCGCCTCCGCCCCCTCGGGGGCGGCTACCTCTTCCACAGGGGCGGCTGCCTCCTCCACGGGATCATCCCTGTCTTCGACGTTTTGAACCTTGATTCGAAGCTTGCCGTTGTTTTCCATAGTGTCTTGCATAAGCCCTAACCGTTGATATTGTGCGCGATTTCTGCGGGTTTCAAGTTGGTTGTGCGGACAAGATAAGTCCCCATCCAACCCTGTCAAGAAGGATACCGGGCAAGGATTTTTGCGGGTAACCATTTGTATTCAGGAATGTTTCGCATGGCAGGATTTCTCCTTGAAAAAGTGGGCGACTGGAACTACTATAAGAACGGTTGTGCTAGGCGGGGAGCTAGCGGTGCCCTGTACCTGAAATCCGCTCCATGCAGGGCTGAATTCCCTCCCCCGGGCCGCGATCCCTCTCGTATCTGTTCGCAGCCCCGGCCGGCCGCCACGCAACGGACGCTCGCGAACCTCGTCAGGTCCGGAAGGAAGCAGCGATAAGAGATGTCGTCCGTGTCGTGGATCGACCCCGGCCATAAGGCGTCGGCAGTGTACGAAGGACAAGGTTCAAAGGAGGGTGCACAACCTTTTCATTTTTGGGAGAAGTATGAGCAAAACCGCATCACCCGGCCCAAGTACCCGCGCCCCCGGACCCTTTCGTCCGGGCGGCGGGGCTTCCCCCCGGGCCCTCGTCCTGGCTCTCGTTGTTGCCCTTCTTTTTGCAGCTTCCGCAGCCCAAGCCCTGTCCCCGGACGAGCAGAACAATGTGGATGTTTACCGGAACGCCTCCCCGGGGGTGGTGAACATCACCAGCATCACGGTGGACTATGATTTCTTCCTCCGCCCCGTTCCCCGGGAAGGGGCCGGGTCCGGGGTCATCATCGACCGCCGGGGCTACATCCTCACCAACAACCATGTCATCAAGAACGCCCGCCGCCTGGAGGTGACCCTGGCGGACCGGTCCAGGCACCGGGGCTTCCTGGTGGGGGCCTACCCGGAGATGGATCTGGCCATCATCCGCATCGAGGCCCCGGAGGAAAGCCTGGTGCCGGTGCCCCTTGGGGAATCCTCGTCCCTGGTGGTGGGGCAGAAGGTGCTGGCCATCGGCAACCCCTTCGGCCTGGGGGAGACGCTCACCACGGGCATCATTTCGTCTTTGGGCCGGAGCGTCTCGTCCCCGGACGGCGTGCTCCTGGAGGACCTCATCCAGACGGACGCCTCCATCAATCCGGGCAACTCCGGGGGGCCCCTCCTTGATTCGGAAGGTCGGGTCATCGGCATCAACACCGCCATCCTGTCCCCCTCCGGGGGCTCGGTGGGTATCGGGTTCGCCATTCCCGTGGACGAGGCCAGGCGCATCATCCCGGACCTTATAGAGAAGGGCCGCGTGGAATATCCCTGGATGGGGGTATCCCTGTTCCCCCTGTTCCCGGCCCTGGCCCAGGCCCTGGACCTGTCCGTGGAGAAAGGGGTCATGATCACCGAGGCGGCGGCCGGAGGCCCGGCTGACAAGGCCGGGCTTTCGGGGGCTACCCACATACTGGAGGTGGGCAACATCCAACTGCCCGTGGGCGGGGACGTGATCGTCGCGGTCGAGGGCAAGGCCGTGAAAAGTCCCGAGGAACTCACCCGTATCCTGAGAAGAAAGCGCCCTGGGGATCAAGTGAGCCTGGAGGTGGCCGCCAAGGGGCGGACGAGGACCGTTACCGTTACCCTGGAGGCAAGGCCCGGGGACCGGACACGCCGATAGGAAAGGGAAGGGGAGCGGACCGGCGAGGCCGGAGACCCGCCAAAAGCATGAACCTGGAATTCGAAGCCGCGAGCCTGATCGTTCTGATTTTTTTGTCCGCTTTTTTCTCGGGGGTGGAGACCGCCTTTGTCTCCCTGTCGGAAATCCGCCTTCAGCACCTGGCGGAAAACAAGGTCCGGGGCATCCAGCTTGTCCGCAAGCTCAAGGGGAACTACCAGCGCCTCATCATCACCATCCTCATCGGCAACAACCTGGTGAACATCGCCGCCTCGTCCCTGGCCACCTCCATCGCCATCCGCAGCCTGGGTTCCCACGCGGTGGGCATCGCGGTGGGGGGCATGACCTTCGTCATCCTGGTTTTCGGCGAGATCACCCCCAAGACCGTTGCCATGCTGAAGAACGAGTGGATCTGCATCCACACGGCTCCCATCCTGAAGATCCTCATGCTGGTTTTCTGGCCGATCATCACGTTCCTGGAAATCCTCAACCGCGTGGTGGCCAAACCCTTGAAGGGCGGGTCCGTGCCCCTCATAACCCAGGAAGAGATCAAGAGCGTGGTGAGCCTAGGGGAGGAGATCGGGGAGGTGGAGGAGGACGAGCGGATCATGATCCACAACATCTTCCGGTTCTCGGACCTGGAAGCCTCGGAGATCATGATCGACCGGACCCAGATCTTCTCCGTGGAATCCGCCCGCACCGTGGCTGATGTGGCCCCGGAGATCGTGCGCCAGGGGTATTCCCGGGTGCCTGTGTACGAGACCAAACCCGACCGGATGATCGGCATCCTCTACGCCAAGGACGTGCTCCACGCCATGATCACGGACAAGGGCGAAAGCCCGGTGAAGGATTTCGCCCGGCCGGTCATGTTCGTGCCCGAAACCATTCTGGTGGATGATCTTTTGCGGGAATTCCAGCTCCGGAAGATCCACATGGCCCTGGTGGTGGACGAGCACGGCGGCGTCTCGGGCCTGGTGACCATCGAAGACCTCCTGGAGGAGATCGTGGGGGACATCCTCGACGAGACGGACCGGGAGACCGTGCAGATCCACAAGCTCGGGAAGAACAAGGCCCTGGTCAAGGGTGACACCGAGGTGGAGGAGGTCAACCGGGCGCTCAACCTGGGCATTGACGAGGAGGCAGATTACGAGACCATTTCCGGCTTCATCCTCTCCAATCTCCGCCATATCCCCAAAGTGGGCGAGCAGATCACCATGGACGGCTGGGTTCTCAAAATCACCAAGGCCGACAGCCGCCGTATCCTGGAGGTGGAGATCGAGAAGATATAGGGGTCTTCCGGCTCCCCCTCCTTGACTTTACCCGCCCCCATGGCATAGACAAAAGCCTGCTTGACCAACGGAACCGGAGAGGCTTGGCGTCATGAAGACCCGATTCTTCCAGACCGCCGCGGCGCTCCTTTTGTTGCTGGCCATGCCGGGCGCGGGCCTTTGCCCGTTGGACGCCCGTGCCCAGGAGGGGGAGGGCGCCGCAGTCCTGGTGTCGGCCCATCTCTATTTCGCGGATCCGGCCACGGGGTTTTTGAAGCCCGAGGCCCGGCACGTGAGTACGGCCGGCGGCCCGGCGGGGTTCGCCCGGGAGCTGGTGGCCGCCCTGGCGGCCGGTCCCGCTGGCGTTGGCGCGCGCACCCTGCCCCGTGGTGCGCAGGTCCTGGCCCTGTTTCTGGCCCCGGACGGCACGGCCTGGGTGGACCTTTCGGTGGACGCCCTGGGCCCCTCGGCCGGGGTCTGGGCCGAGGCCCTGGCGGTTTACAGCGTGGTCACCACCCTTTGCATGAACGTCCCGGAAGTGAAACGGGTGCGAATCCTGGTGGCCGGAGCCGAGAAGCCAGCGGCCGGGCACCTTTCCCTGGACCGGGCCTACACGGAGAATCTGCGCTTTATCCGATGAAAAAGACGCCTCTCAAACATATGCGGAACATCGGCATCATCGCCCACATCGATGCCGGCAAGACCACCGTGACCGAGCGCATCCTGTACTACACGGGGCGTTCCCACAAGATGGGGGAGGTCCACGACGGCGAGGCGGTCATGGACTGGATGGTGGACGAGCAGGAGCGGGGCATCACCATCACCAGCGCCGTCACCACCTGCCTGTGGAAAGAAGATGAGATCCACCTCATCGACACCCCGGGCCACGTGGACTTCACCATCGAAGTGGAGCGTTCCCTGCGGGTGCTGGATGGCGCGGTGGGCGTTTTCTGCGCCGTGGGGGGCGTCCAGCCCCAGTCCGAGACCGTGTGGCGCCAGGCGGACCGGTACAAGGTCCCCAAGATCGTCTTCGTGAACAAGATGGACCGGGTGGGGGCGGATTTTACCGGCACCGTGGACCAGATCCGGGAACGCCTGGGGGCCAAGCCCCTGGTGGTGAACATTCCCATCGGCGCGGAGGAGGATTTCTCCGGGGTGGTGGACCTGTTGTCCATGGAGGAGTTGGTCTGGGACGGCGATGTCCAGGGGGCCACGTTTCAACGCCAGCCCATCCGGGAAAGCCTGGCCCAACGGGCGGCCTCGGAGCGGGAGAGGCTCGTGGAGGACGTGGCCGAGACCGACGACGCCCTCATGGAGAAGTACCTGGAGGGCGAGGCTATCGGGCAAGAGGAACTTGCCGAGGCCATCCGTAAGGCCACCCTGGCCCGCAAGGCCGTGCCGGTCCTGTGCGGGTCGGCCCTGCGGAACAAGGGCATCCAGCCGCTTTTAGACGCCATCGTGGCCTATCTCCCCGACCCCACCGAGGTCCCGGCCATTCAGGGCGTACACCCCGAGACCCTGGAAAAGATCACCTGCAAGGTCACGGAAAAGGAGCCCCTGGCCGCCCTGGTGTTCAAGGTGTCGATGCACGAGGGCCGGAAGATGTGTTTCGTCCGGGTGTACTCCGGGAAGATCACCGCCGGGCAGGACGTCTACAACCCGCTATTGAAGATCAAGGAGAAGGTGGCCAGGATCCTGACCATCCACGCCAACAAGCGGGAGCGCGTCAACGAGGCCGGAGCCGGAAACATCGTGGGCCTGACGGGCATCAAGACCTCGGCCACGGGGGACACGCTCTGCGACGTGAACCGCCCGGTGATCCTGGAGCGCATCGATACCTACGAGCCGGTCATCTCCGTGGCCGTGGAGCCCAAGACCCACGCAGACCAGGAAAAGCTTCCCCTGGTCCTGGAAAAGCTCATGGCCGAGGACCCCACCTTCCGGGTCCGCACGGACGATGAAACGGGCCAGACCATCATCTCCGGCATGGGGGAGCTGCACCTGGACATCCTGGTTTCCCGCATGCAGCGGGAATTTTCCACCCAGGTGAACGTGGGCCGGCCCCAGGTGGTGCACCGGGAGACCGTGTCCGGCCGGGGAGAGGCCACATCCGTGTTCGACCGGGACGTGGCCGGGGCCCGGCAGTTCGCCTCCGTTACGCTGGCCGTGCGCAGCCGGAGCCGGGGCAAGGGCAACCGGTTTATCAACAAGGCGGCCCCCGAGGCGGTGCCCGAGGCCATGGAGGCGATTGTGGAAAAGGGCATCGCCGAGTCCCTGGAAGCCGGAGTCATCATGGGCTACCCGGTCCTGGACGTGGCCGTGGAACTCCTTGGCGGCGAATTCCGGGAGTCCTCCACGGAACTGGCCTTCCGGGTGGCCGCGTCCATGGCGCTGAAGGAAGCCCTGCAAAACGCCGGTCCCGTGCTCCTGGAGCCCATCTTGAACGTGGAGATTCTGGTGCCCGAGGCGTTCACCGGGGAGGTCATCGGCGACCTCAACTCCCGGGGGGGCAAGATCGGTTCCATCGAAGCCCGGTCCGGGGTCCAGGCGGTCCATGCCCAGGTGCCCCTGTCCAAAATGTTCGGCTATTCCACAGACCTCCGTTCCTCCACCCAGGGACGGGGGACGTTCACCATGCATTTTTCCCACTTTGACCAAGTTTAGAAGCTTCCGGCGGCATTCCATGGAAAAGATCAGCCTCACCAGCTACGATACCTACATCAAGGCCCTGACGGACATTTCCCGGGCCATCACCTCGGACCTTTTCATCGGCGACATCTTGAAGCTCATCGTCCTGGTCACCGCCAAGGTCACGGGCATGGACATCTGTTCCCTGTGGCTTCTGGAAGAGGGACGGGGCGAAAAGAAGTTGCGCCTGGCCGCCACCCAGGCCATGGACCCCGAGTACCTCAAGGAACGGAGCCTGGCATTGGGGGAGGGGGTGGTGGGCTACGTGGCCCAGCACAACCGCCGCATGATCATCCCCGACGTGCTCTCCGAGCCCCGGTTCAAGGAACGGGAGCTGGCCGAGAAGCTGGGCCTCGTGTCCATGCTCTCCGAGCCCCTGGCCATCAAGGACTCGGAGGTCATCGGCGTGCTGAACTGCTTCACCCTGGAGCCCCATGAGTTCACGGGCCCGGAGATCAGTCTCGTCACCACCGTGGCCAACCAGGCCTCCCTGGCCATCCACAACACCCGGCTCATGGTAAAGGCCCGGGTCATCGAGGAGGAATTGGCCACCAGGAAGAAGATCGAGCGGGCCAAGGAAATCGTCATGACCCAGAGGAGCCTGAGCGCAGACCAGGCCTTCCGGTGGCTCCAGAAAAAGAGCATGGACACCAGGAAATCCATGAAGGAGATCGCCGAGGCCGTCCTGCTCTCCGCGGATATGTGAAAGGATGTCCCGGCCCGGAATTTATAGATCCGTTGTCAAAAACAGGTTTTTTTGCATCACGGCCCGGGCTGGGTTCCCCTCCTTGAAAAAGGGGGGGCATGGGGGGGGCTTCTTGTGTTTCAGGCGGTTGGACTCTGCTTCGCCAACTTCTTTGAAAAACGGGAAGGAACGGCTTTTATGGGAAAAAGCCCGGAATCGGAAATGCATTCTGACAACCGTTTCAAACCAGCGGGGCCGCCGTGAGAAAGATCCCATCCCGGCATCCCGCCCTCCTTCTCACCGTGGATACGCCCTTCGGCCTATCGGGATTGGCCTTTCGGGACAACCCTTTTGTCCTGGTGGAGGTCATCCTTCCCGGAACCGGCGCAACGGCCCGCATGGAGGCCTATCCCCCGGCCGGGGAGGTTTTTGCCACAGCTACAGCCACAGCCCCTGCCCAGGCCCACCGTTTTTCCGCCATGCTCCGGGAATATTTTTCCGGCGAGCCCGTGGAGCCGCCCTGGGAGTTTCTGGACCTTTCCGGCGTTTCCCCCCTGGCCCGGAAGGTTCTGGCCGCCTGCTCGAAAATTCCGTGGGGACAGACCGCCAGCTACGGCGAACTGGCCGGGAGGATCGGCCGCCCCAAGGCCGCGCGCTTCGTGGGCACCGCCCTGTCGCAAAACCCCTTTCCCGTTTTCATTCCCTGCCATAGGGTGGTGAGAAGGGACGGCAGCCTGGGGGGCTTCGGCGGCGGGGTGGACCTGAAGGAGCGCATGCTCCGCCTGGAGTCGGCATCCAGGGCCGGCTGATCCGTTTTTTTTCGTACGTTCCTTCCCCCTTTTCACCCTCCGTTTCCCCGGCAGCCCGGGCCGCTTTTCCTCCCCTCCGTTTCCCATGGCCTGCCACTTGCCGGGCCATTCAGTTGGCTGATAACTGACCGGAGAAGCGCGTCAAATCCTATCTGGTTTTCCTTGAAATTTTCCTAGTATTGGAGTTAGGTACAAAAAATGTAGATGGATGACTTTCTTTGAGGGGCGGCGACGGGTGGTCCCTTGATACCTCCCATGAAACTCACGCACCGGATAAACTCCAGGAAATCGAGGAGGAGATCATGATCCGAAGAAAATCGCGTTTTTCCATTCTGTTGTTGGGGATGTTTGCCCTGGCTCTTTTTGCGCCTGGGTACGCCATGGCGGCTATTGTAAGCCAGCAGGAATGCCCCGGAGCGGCCATTCCAGATGCCATAGAAGACGATGTGACACCCGGGGAGGTCCAGGACACAATGGCCTTTGTAGGCACAGGGGCCGTTGTGGACGAGACCTTTGTGCTGGGGGTCAACATCACCCACACCTACCGGGGCGACATCCAACTCATCCTGGAAGCTCCCTCAGGCCACAGCGAAGTGATTCAGGCCTATGGCGACTGGGGTGATGAGCAGGACTTGGTGGCGGATTATCCCCTGACTGCTTTTCTGGGAGAGCCCGTGGACGGCACCTGGACGCTCACGGTCCAGGATTGGTGGGGGGGGGATACAGGCACCCTCAACTGCTGGACCATCAGACAGGCGGTCTATTCCGGCAATTGCCCCGGCGCGGGCATTCCGGACGCCATTGAAGACGATGTGACACCCGGGCAAGTCATGGGCGTGACGACCTTTGTGGGCACGGGCCTTTTGGTGGACGCCTTCTTTGTCCTGGACGTCAACATCTCCCACACCTACCGGGGCGACCTCCAGCTCGTCCTGGCCGCTCCTTCGGGTTATACAGCCGTGGTCCAGGCGTATGACGAATGGGGTGGTGAGGCGGACCTGGTGGCGGAATATCCCCTGGATGATTTTATCGGGGAGCCCCTGGA
>JAHJUF010000410.1 GCA_018829095.1 Pseudomonadota bacterium
CCATGGACAGGATGAGAAGGGATGCGTAGCACAGGGCCGGACCGGGCAGCACGGGGATCACGCAGGACGCCACGCCCGCCAGGCAGACGATCAGCCCCAGGATGATGGCGAGGATCACGAGCACGGCTATTTTTCGTCCGGGCGGGTGGGGGAATATCCCGGCACCGCGATTTTCCGCTTTTCCGGGTCCGGGTGGGGGCGGAAGAAGGTGGCCATATGGCCGATCATGCCCACCATCTCGGCGGAAACGGCCTCTTCAAGCTGGGCGGTCATCTCCCCCTTGGCCTCCTTTTCCTTGGGCCAGAGGAACTTCACCTTGACCAACTCGTGGTCCAGAAGGGCCTGGTCCAGGTTTTTCACCAGGGATTCGGTGAGGCCCTTTTCCCCCACCATGACCACGGGTTTCAGGGCGTGGGCCAAGCCCCTCAGATGCTTGCGCTGGGACCCTTTGAGTTTTTCCATGACGCTCGTGTCCTGTCCAGGCCGGGTTGGCGGGCCGGTTCGCCGAAAAGGAGGGAAGCCCCCTTTATCTGGGTAATCGCCGTGCTGCTCGGTTTTCTATTCTTTTGCGGCCTTGGCCCCAAACGCCCCGGGGATCAGGTCGCGCAGGGCACGCACACCGGCGCGCCCAAAAAGCTCTGGCAGGCGCTCACGCCTTTTTGCACCACCTTGCCCACCCGGCGGCGGGAAAGGAGCACCACGTCGTGGAGTACGCCCTCCACGGGCTCCCGCACCATGGAGAAAGGGCCCCAGCCCCTTTTTTCCGGCAGGGACCCGGTATCCAGGTCCTCCCGCCAGGGAATGCCGAACAGGGTGTTGGAGGTGTAGTTGGCGAGCTTCATCATGCGCAGGATCTTGTCCAGGTGCCTGCGTTCCAGTTCCGTGAACTCGGAATGGTACTGGCGGGAGATTTCGCCCCCCGGGTCCTTGCCCCGGCCCAGGGCCCACTGGCGGGCGTAGGAAAGGGCCACCCATTCCCGGTGCCCGAAGCAGGCCGGGTCCAGGCGGATCAGGTTTTCCACCTCTCCGGGGGGGATTCCCAGGGTATGGGCCAGGGCCGAGTGGGCGTTGGCGCACACCCCGCAGTTGTTGCCGATGGACACGGAAAGGATGACCTTCTCCCGGAAGGCGGAGTCCACGGCCAGGAGGGTGGAAACCAGGGGCGGTCTCCCGAGAAACTCCCTGGCCGTGCGGAGAAATTCCCCCCAGGATTCGAACTTGCGCATATGGATGCCGGGCATGATGTTTCCTCCTAATGTTTCGGCCCCCGGGGCGGGTCTGGGGCCATCCGGGTGTTTCGCCGCCAGGGCCAATATAGGACACCCGGCCGCCTTGCGCTAACAAAAAAATGCGGATAGTTTGACGTTCAGGCGCGTTAGGGCGTTTTTCACCTGGATCACACCACCGGAGGACGGGCATGGAACGGGAAACGATCATCGCGGGAGCGGGCCTCTCGGGGCTCACGGCGGCGCTTTCCCTGGCCCGGCAAGGACGGCGCGTCCGGGTCCTGGAGGCCGGGGAGCGCATCGGGGGGAGCCGGTCCTACGTGGATTCCTCCTACCTGGACCCCGAGGCCCTGAAACGCAGCCTGGGGGTGGACATCCGCCCGGCCCTTTCCCCCTGGGGCCTCACCCGGGCCTGGGTGTACGGTGAAAAGCACGAGTTCGCCCCGCCGTCCCGGGTCCCAGCCTATACCATCGAACGGGGCCGGGGGAAAAACTCCCTGGAAAAGATCCTGTACCGGGCCGTGAAGGACGCCGGGGTGCCCGTGGAACTGGGGGTACGCCTGACCCCGGAGCAACTCCTGGCTCTTCCCGGAGGCTCCATCCTCGCCACGGGCCTGGACCGCTGGTCCTTCGGGGCCCTGGGTATCCCCAGCCGGCCATTCTACTGCCATATGGCCACGGGCAAGGGTGTGCCGGGGCGGCCGGACGTCATCATTTATCTTGACCGCTTCACCCGGGAGTTCGGCTACTATTTCCAGGCCGGGAACAAGGCCGGGGCCCTGGTGTTCGACGTGGTGAGCCCCATGACCCCGGAAGGCAAGCTCGCCTTCAAACAGCGCCTGTGGGAGAACGACGGCATCCGGTTCGAGAACTGGGACGACCGCTTGGCTGAAACCGCTTCCTGGCCCCTGGGCTCCTTTTCCAACCGGCGGCTTTTCGCCAGGGGCAAGATCCTGGCCGGGACGCTCTCGGGCGCGGTGTCGCCGGTCCTGGTGTTCGGGGTCCTGGGGGCCCTGGTGTCCGGGGGTATCGCCGCCCAGGCCGTGGACGACCCCGAGGGGGCCAAGCGGCGCTTTGCCCGGCTCATGCCCCTGTACTTTCCCCAAATGGCTTTCCGCCGCATCCGGGAAAACGCCCCCCACGCCCTTCTGAAGCCCCTGTGCCGGGGCCTGGTGAAGACCTACCACCCCCGGTATTTCCCCTGGCTCATGATGTTCGCCGCCTGGCCTGTGGGTCTGGGCCGGGAGAGCTAAGGGATATGAGAAAAGCAAGATAAATCAAAAGATTACGTGGATTGCGCAGCTTTGATGGTCATGCAGCAGGTCAGCCTCCCCCCGCACTCGTCATTCCCGCGAAAGCGGGAGTCCCGTTTCTTCAAAGGGTTATGGCCCCCCGCTTTCGCGGGGATGACGAGCTTTTGTAATTGTTGCAGGGCCATCGGATTTGAAAAAGCAGGGGTGGGGATGTTCCCCGCATGCCCGCAACAGCCCTGCTTTCGGCAACCGCCCGTACCACGTCCAACCGCCCGGAAACAGGGCTCTCCCTTCTGTGTGATCTGCGGAGCGCTTTTGCTTTTTGGATGGCAAAAAGAAATCCCCCCTGCCCCCCAAGCCCACCCCACGAAACCTCTGGTTTCGTGGGGACCCCGGAGTCAAAGGGGGGTACCTGCCTGGGACCTTGGTCGGCCAGGTGACCCTCAATGCCGTTGACTTGAGAATATTTCATGGCCCATTTGCCGTGACGACTCCTTGATTTTCTTGGGTACTTGCGTCCTGGCCGGTTTTATGCCTTTGCCGGGAGATTTGCGCAAGGCAGGTGTCAGGAGGTCTATGGCCTGTTTTTCGTCCTGGAAGGTCAGCAGGAGGTCGAGGAAACGGGAGGGGGCTTTTGGGGTTGCCGGACCTGGAAGGGCCATCGTCCGTCAGGTTATGTCCCGGTAAATGTTTTCCACAGGCTCCCTTTCGAATTCGAAAAAAAGGAGGTCGGGCGGAAGGGCTGTCAGGGTTTCCAGCACCAGGGCCGAGGTTCCGTTTTTGGAGGCCAGGCCGAGGACATCCCCCAGCTTTTCCCTGTAGAACCGCTCCCTGGCCGGGCGATCGCTTTGGGCAAGGGGCTTGTCCCGGGACACGTGCTCCCGGAACATTTCTCCCAGGGCCCTTTCCATGGATTCGAGGTCCCGGCAATCCCCGTCCCTCCTTCTGGCCTCCCATTCCCGGGCCTTTCCCGTACGCTCCCGGAGAAACCCCTTGAAACCTTCGAAAACACCCCGGTTAGCCTGCCGGATCGGGTCGTCCGCCGGAAAATCAAAGCCTTCCAGGTAGGCGAGGATTTCCCCTATCTTTTGGGATTCCAGGTTCCACAGGGACTCATGGACCGGTTTCCAGACCGAGTGCAGGGTGAGGGACGCCCCAAGGCTGTTGGCGAATTCCACGAGCCGTGGGATTTCCTTCCAGTTCCGCCGCATGGGGCAGGCGGAGAGATTCAGAGGCCTGCCAGCAGACCGGGAGTATTCCGAGAAAAACTCGATGTTTTCCATCACCGTTTCGAAGCGGGCGTTTTTCCGGATGATCTCGTAGGTGCCCTTGTCCAGGGAATCCAGGGAAACCCCCAACTGGAAGTTGCCCCTTTCCAGGAGCGCCTTTGCTTTATCGGTCAAGACCGTCCCGTTGGTCTGCACCACCATGCGGCAATCCGGATTCAGGCGGACGATATTTTCCCACAGCCGGTAATACGGGTCGATCAGGAAAGGCTCCCCGCCTGAGAACCGCGTCTCGTGAAGATGCGGGATGAATTCCTCCACCTGTTCCGCAAAAGCCGGACCGTAAGGGCTTTTCCTGGGAGGGAGGCCCTCCCTGTTCCGTCGGATGGACGAGGAATGATTTCCGGAACACATGACGCATTCCAGGTTGCAGGTCGTGTCCAGTTCGAATTCCATCATGGACGGGCGCCGGCCCAAAAGCGGCATGCGGTCGAAATGCTCGGCCGGGACCTGTTGGAAACAGCGGGCCTCGAACAACTGTTTGCATATCTGGCATCCTGGGCCGGGATCGTTGTGCCGCATGCGTTCCCGGAGGGCCGTTGCCCGTTTCCCGTTCCAGATTTCCCGGATGCTGTTTTCCGGCCAGGTGCCCAGGAGGGAGGTGTGGTTCAAGCAGCAGGCCGCCACTGAGCCGCTTTTCGTGAAATACAGGTTCGTGAAAGGCGCGAGGCAAAGGGGTTGGCGCCTGCCCGCAGGCCGGGCCTGGTTCCAGGCCCTCACCACGTCCCGGTCCAGGGGATGGAAGGGGCTTTTTTTCAGATCATCGCCAAGCTGGCGGAATCTCCGGATCAAGTTTCTCATGGTAATCGGGCATTGGGGAGTCTTGGTGTATCTACCGGAACTGCTTGGCTATTCCATGTTTTTTGAGGGGATGGGGGGACCCTTTCTTTTGCACCCCACGCCTGAAAAGAAAGGGTTCCCCCACGTTTTCCTTTTCCGCCTTTTTTATCCCAGCCTTTTGGAAATTTCTTCCAGGACGTTCCTGGCGGCTGTGGGGATTACGGTGCCGGGGCCGAAGATCAGGCTGGCGCCGTGTTGGCGGAGGAATTCGTAGTCCTGGGCGGGGATTACGCCGCCTACTATGACGAGGATGTCCTCGCGCTCCAGGCGTTTGAGTTCGGCCACCAGGGCGGGCAACAGCGTCTTGTGGCCTCCGGCCAGGCTGGACATGCCGATGGCGTGGACGTCGTTTTCCACGGCCTGGGCCGCGGCCTCCTCCGGAGTCTGGAACAGCGGGCCGATGTCCACGTCGAATCCCAGATCCGCGAAGGCGGTGGACACCACCTTGTAGCCCCGGTCGTGGCCATCCTGGCCCATCTTGGCCACCATGATCCGGGGACGGCGGCCCTCCTTTTTTTCGAACTCGTCGGTGAGCTTGCGGACGTCTTCCACCTCTTCCCCCTGGGAGTATTCGGCGCGGTACACGCCGGAAACGCTCTGGGTCATGGCCCGGTGCCGGCCGTGGACCTTTTCGATGGCCGAGGAAATTTCTCCCAGGGAGGCCCGGGCCCGGGCGGCCTTCACGGCCAGGTCCAGGAGGTTGCCCCCGCCGGTCTCGGCGGCCTTGGTGATGGCGGCAAGCGCCGCCCGGACCTTGGCATCGTCCCGTTCGGCCCGGAGCGTGGCCAGGCGGGCGACCTGGGATTCCCGCACGGCGCTGTTGTCCACCTCCAGGACCTCCACCGGGTCATCCCGGTCCGGGGGATGGAGGTTCACGCCCACCACTTTTTCCTTGCCCGAGTCGATCATGGCCTGGCGCCGGGCGGCGGCCTCCTCGATGCGGAGCTTGGGCACGCCGGTTTCGATGGCCTTGGCCATGCCGCCCAACGACTCGATCTCCTGGATGTGGGCCCAGGCCCGGCGGGCGAGCTGGGCCGTCAGGGTCTCCACGTAGTACGACCCGCCCCAGGGGTCCACCACCTTGCAGATCCCGGTCTCGTCCTGGAGGAAAAGCTGGGTGTTCCGGGCGATGCGGGCGGAGAAGTCCGTGGGCAGGGCGATGGCCTCGTCCAGCGAATTGGTGTGGAGGCTCTGGGTGTGGCCGAAGACGGCGGCCATGGCCTCCAGGCAGGTCCTGGCCACGTTGTTGTAGGGGTCCTGGAGCGTGAGGCTCCAGCCCGAGGTCTGGGTGTGGGTCCTCAGGGCCAGGGATTTTTCGCTTTTCGGGTCAAACTGCTGGATGAGCTTGGCCCAGAGGAGCCGCCCGGCCCGGAGCTTGGCCACCTCCATGAAGAGGTTCATGCCCGTGCCCCAGAAAAAGGACAGGCGCGGCGCGAAGGCGTCCACGGAAAGCCCGGACTCCACGCCGGTCTTCACGTACTGGTACCCGTCGGCCAGGGTGTAGCCCAGCTCGATGTCCGCCGAGGCCCCGGCCTCCTGCATGTGGTAGCCCGAGATGCTGATGCTGTTGAACTTGGGCATCTCGTCCGCCGTGTACTTGAAGATGTCCGCGATGATGCGCATGGACGGCTCGGGCGGGTAGATGTAGGTGTTGCGGACCATGTACTCTTTCAGGATGTCGTTCTGGATGGTGCCCGTGAGCTTGTCGTGGGGCACCCCCTGCTCCTCGGCGGCCACGATGTAGTAGGCCAGGACCGGGAGCACGGCCCCGTTCATGGTCATGGACACGGACATCTGGTCGAGCGGGATTTCGTCGAAGAGGATCTTCATGTCCAGGATGGAGTCCACGGCCACCCCGGCCTTGCCCACGTCCGAGGCCACGCGCTCGTGGTCCGAGTCGTAGCCCCGGTGGGTGGCCAGGTCGAATGCGATGGACAGGCCCTTCTGCCCGGCGGCGAGGTTCCGGCGGTAGAAGGCGTTGGACTCCTCGGCCGTGGAGAACCCCGCGTACTGGCGCACGGTCCAGGGCCGCACCACGTACATGGTGGCGTAGGGCCCGCGCAGGTAAGGGGGGATGCCCGCCGTAAAGCCCAGGTGGTCCGCCTTCAGCAGGTCCTCTTTCGCGTACAGCCCCTTCACCGGGATCTTCTCGTTGGTGAGGAAACTCTCGTCAATGGCCCGGGCCGCGGCCTTGTCCAGCGTTTTCTTCCACTGGGCCGGGGAGACGGACTTCCCGGTGGGGGCAAAGGGTATGGTGGTGAAATCCGGCGATTTCATGGATTCACTCCGCTTTCTTTTGCAGGGCCGCCAACATGGCGTGCACGTCCTGGCCCAGGTAGATGAAGTCGTCCATTCCCGCCTCCCGGTAGCCGGCCTCCAGGTCCGGGGCCGGCCGGCCGGCCAGAAGGACCGTCATGTCCGGGTTGCGCCGCTTGAGGGCGGCGGCGAGTTCGGGAACGATTTCCGGGTAGGCCTTGTCCGTGCCGCAGATGACCACGATGGCCGCGCGCTCGTCCACGGCGGCCTCGGCAGCCTCGGCCGGGGTGGCAAAGCCGGGGCTGATGATCACATGGAACCCGCCGGCCTCGAAATAGCCCGTGGAAAAGTCCGCCCGGGGTTTGTGCTGGGCCAGGGGCCCCATGTTGGCCAAAAAGACCCTGGGCCGGCGGCCGGTTTGGGCCTGGATGCGGTCGGCGTTCTTCCGCAGGTCCTCGAACAGGGCGGCCCCCCGGTGGATGTCCAGCTCCAGGATCGAGGGCAGGCCCCTGCCGCCGGCGGCCATTGCGCCTCCCAGAGCCCCCAGGGTGGCCCCGGCCCGGGCGGCCTCCAGGACCTTTTCGGCAACGGCGGTGGCGTTTCCGGCGGCCCGGGCCGCAACCAGGTCCGCAAGGGCGGCCTTGGTGGACGAGGCCCCGGCGCCGCCCCGGCGCTCGGCCACCTCGATCATGCGCTCGGAGGCCACGGAGGTATAGTCCGGCCACTTGTCGACCAGGGACCGCTCCAGCAGGTTGGGGTACATGTTCACGCCCACGAACACGTCCTTGCGCTTGCCCAGGTTGGCTTTCCTCTTGGCGGCGGTGGCGGCGCAGGCCTTCTGGGGGATCTGGGCGTACAAGGCCTTTTTCATGCCCCCGGCCTTCTCGATCTTCTGGAACAGGGCCCAGGCCTTTTCCGCCACCTCGTTGGTGAGGGTCTCCACGCACCAGGACCCGCCCGCCGGGTCCACGGGCCGGGTGAACCGGGCCTCGGCCTGGAGAACGATCTGGACGTTTCTCGCCACCCGGCGGGAGAATTCGCTCGGGTGGCGCACGGCTTCGTCGAAGAAGGCCACGTGGAGGCTGTCCACACCGCCCATGGCCGCGGCAAAGGCCTCGGTGGTGTTCCGGAGCATGTTGGTGTAGGGGTCGAAGGCTGTCTTGGTCCAGGAGGAGGTGCGTCCGTGGATATTCGCCTTGGCCGCCTCGTCCGACGCGCCGAAGGCCCGGGCGGCCTGGGCGAAGAGTATCCGGGCGGCCCGGAGCTTGGCGATTTCCATGAAGAAGTGCCGGCCCACGGAAAAGGCCAGCTGGACCCGGGAGAACACCCGGTCCGCGTCAAGCCCCCGCTCCTCCAGGGCCCGGGCGTATTCCACGGCCGTGGCCAGGGCAAAGGCCAGCTCCTGGACGGCCGAGGCCCCGGCGTCGTGAAAGGGCACGGCGGAAACCAGGACCGTGCGCAGGCCCGGGGCGAACTTCTCCGCAAAGGCCACGGAAGCGGCCATGGAGTCATAGGCAGCCGAGAGACTCACGGTAAGGGAGCCGGTGGCGGCCAGTTCCCCCAGGGGGTCGGCCCCCACGCAGCCTGTCATGGGGGTTTCCGCGCCCCCTTCCTCCCGGCCGGCGGCCAGCAGGGCCAGCACGGGCAGGGAAACCGCCCCGGTGTTTACGAAAAGAGGCAGGTCTGCGGGCAGGCCGTTCAAGAGCACCCAGGCGTCCTCCCCGGTGCAAAGGGAGAGCCCGCCTTCCCCCACGCCGCCCGTGGCATGGTCCGCGTCCGTGAGATTCTTGGTGGGGCGGTCCAAAACCAGGTTGATGCCGGTCTGGCCCCGGGCGATGTCATGGGCCAGGACCTGGTTGGCCCGGCCCGGAGTGGGCTCCACGGTCTGCTGGGCCACGGTCCAGGGTTCTTCCAGGTATCCGGTGGCCCGGGTCCCCCGGAGGAAGGGAAACACCCCGGGCCGGGGAACGGGGGAGGGCTTCTCCTTGTCCCCGGGGCCGTAGATGGGCATGAGGTCCACGCCCTCGTAGGTGGGGGTGACGAGGCGCTTTTCAAAGGGCGCGCCCTTCAGGCTCTCCTCGGCCGCTTTCCGCCATTGTTCGTAGGTTGCAGAGGGGAACTCGTCAAACAGGTGTTCAGGTTCCCATAGATCCTTGAGTTCGGTTTCGGCCATGGATTGGCTCCGTCCGGCTGGGTTTTATTCCATCAAAATGTTCCAGCAATTGATGTAAGGGCGCAAACAACACCCCACTTTGAATTCATACTATGGGGGTCAAGCGATTGCAAGGCGGACCGGAGTCCCGGCCAAGGCCCTGCGTTCCGGGGCTGGCATCTTGCCATCCTGGTACAAGAGGTGGTATTCTATGATGCAATCGTTTTCGGGCGGGCGGGCGCTCTTTTCGTGGCCCGGCGCCGGGAAACGGTTTTCCCCGTTCCTTTCGGGATGTTTTCGCCCGATCCGGCCCCCAAAGCGCTTTTCTCCGGAGCCCCTATCCGCCCCTTGGGCATGGTGAGGTCCGGCATGACCATCCCAGAAAAAAATATCCGGGATTCCGGGGACCAAATCCCTCCCCCCCGCAGCCTCCAGTCCGTGAAGGAGGCTCTGGTCAACACGGCCCTGGTGGCCCTGGCCCTCTCCGGGCTGGTGGCCCTCCCCCTCTCCCTCCTGAGGGTTCGGGATCTGGGCTGGCAGGATGCCCTGGCCCTGCAGTCAGGCCTTTACTTCGTCCTGGTCATCGTGACCCTTCTGCGCCGCCGCCTCTCCTACCCCATCTGGGCCGGCGCCATCCTGGTCCTGGGTTTTGTCATGGGCCTGGCGGGCCTTCTGTCCTGGGGGCTCATCAGCGGCGGGGAGATGTTTTTTTTCGCCACGGTCATGCTGGCGGCCATCTTCCTGGGGCAGCGGGTGGGGCTGGCCGCCGTGGCCGTGTGCATGACGGCCATCGCGGTCACCGGAACCCTGGTGCACCTGGGACGGATTCCCCTGGATTTTGACCAGGAGGCCTACGCCCGGGCTATTTCTTCCTGGATCACGGAAACCTCGGGATTCGTCTTCTTCACGGTCATCGCCATCATCTCCCTGGGCCGCCTCCACCGGTTCCTGGCCGAGTCCAACCATATCCTGGGGGAACAGGCCCGGGAGTTGGGCCGGGCCAATCTCCGCCTCCAGGAGGAGATACGGGAAAAGGAGAAAATCCAGGAGGAACTCAAGTCCTCGGAGGAGCAATACCGCCTGGTGGTGGAAAACGCCTCGGACGCCATCGGCATCGTGGCCGACGGCCGGGTCCGGTATCTGAACCCCTGCGGCCTGGACCTCCTGGGCTACACCCGGGAGGAACTCCGGGACCTGTCGTTTCTGGAGCTTCTGCACGAAAGCGACCGGGATCTGGCCCGGGAGCGGAACCGGCTGCGCCAGGAAGGTCAACTGGACAACCAGATGTTCGAGTACCGGGTCCGGAAAAAGGACGGCCAGGTGCTGGTGGTTCAGCTGAACGGGGTGGGCATCCAATGGAAGGGTTCGCATGGGGCTCTCATCATGGCCCGGGACGTGACCCGGATGAAGGCCATGGAGGCCCAGATCCACCGGGCCCAGCGCATGGAGGCCGTGGGCACCCTGGCCGGAGGGCTTGCCCATGATTTCAACAACCTTCTCATGGGCATCCAGGGCCACGCCAGCTTGATGGGCCTGAACATGCACGAGGACTGCCCGATCCGGGAGAACATCCGGAGCGTGGAGGAGTTCGTGGCCGAGGCCGCCCGCCTCACGGGCCAGCTTCTGGGCTTCGCCCGGGGGGGCAAGTACGAGGTCCGGCCCGCGGATCTGAACGGCCTGGTGGAAAAGTCCTCGGACATGTTCGTCCGCACCCGGCGGGAGATCATGGTGGAAAGGGAGCTTGCCGCCTCCTGGGCCGGGGAGGTGGACCGGAGCCAGATGGAGCAGGTGCTCCTGAACCTTTACATAAACGCCTGGCAGGCCATGCCCGGGGGCGGGACCCTGCGCCTTTCCACGGCCGACGTGCGCCTTTCCGAGGCGGAGGCCCGGGAGGAGGGAATTTCACCGGGGCGGTACGTGGGGATTACGGTGGCCGACACGGGCCAGGGCATGGAGGAGACCATCCTGGACCGGATTTTCGACCCCTTTTTCACCACCAAGGAGCGGGGGAGGGGCACGGGCCTGGGGCTGGCCTCGGCCCACGGCATCGTGAAGAACCACGGGGGGGCTGTCACGGTGAAGAGCCGCCCCGGCCAGGGGACCGTCTTCCGCATCCTGGTGCCGGCTTCCCTGGAGCCGGTGCGGGAGGAGCCCCGGGGGCCCAGGCTCATCACCCGGTCATCGGCGTCGGTCCTGTTCGTGGACGACGAGGCCGTGGCCCGGGACACGGGCCGGGCCATGCTCGAGGCCCTGGGCTGCCGGGTCACGTGCGCCCAAAGCGGGCCCGAGGCCCTGGAAATCCTGGCGAAACCGGACGCGGGCTTTGATCTCGTCATCCTGGACATGATCATGCCGGGCATGAGCGGCCGGGATGCCCTGCCCCAGGTGCGGGAGTTCGCCCCGGAGGCCCGGGTGCTCCTTTCCAGCGGCTACGCCGTGGAGGACCAGGTGGAAACCCGGGGGAAGGAGGGTTTTGACGGGTTTCTGAAAAAGCCCTACACGTTGGAGTTCCTCTCGGAAAAGATCCAGGTCCTCCTCCCGCGTCCGGACCTGGAATAGAGGGGGCCAGCGGCATGCAGGAACCCTGGGCCTGGCTGGAGATCGCGGCCTACGGCTTCATGCTGGCGGCCTCCGTCTTTTTGGTCATGCGGGGTTTTGTCCGGCTGGCGTAAGCCCGGTTCCGGGCCGGGGAAAAGCGGGACCCGACGGCCCTGGCCGTAGAACTGGCCGTCCGGCTGGTTTTTTTTGCCCTGGTCTTTTGGGCCCTGCTCATGCTGGCCACCCTGGACCTCTACGACACGATGTACACCCTCATGTGATTGGCCCGTCTTTTTCCACCCGGTGCAGGACCCCGTTTTTGCCCTGCCTTTTCACCTCGTACATGAGGTCGTCGGCCTGCTTCACAATCTTCCGCGCGTCCCCGGGGGCCTTTTCGTAGGTGATCATGCCCGCGCACAG
>JAHJUF010000411.1 GCA_018829095.1 Pseudomonadota bacterium
CTGGACATGCGGGTCCTGGCAACAACCATCTTGACATTTTCGCTGACCGTGGGGCAAGGTAGCCGCCAAGTGCATTTCCATAAAAATGGGGTATGAAAGGGAAGCCGGCACCCACCGGGCCAAGCCATGGACCACATGCCATTAGATACCTACACCCTGGCGGTGACGTTCCTCTTCGGGCTGGCGGTGGGCAGTTTCCTGAACGTCTGCATCCACCGGCTTCCCCGATCCATGTCCATCTCCGGGCCCCGCTCGTTGTGCCCTCACTGCCAGGCTGTCATCCGCTGGTACGACAACATCCCCTTCTTGAGCTACCTGGTTCTCCGGGGAAGGTGTCGAAAGTGCGGGGAGGGGATATCCCCGCGCTATCCCCTGGTGGAGTTCGTCTCGGGACTGTTCACCGTGGCCGTCCTTCTCCGCTTCGGCTTTGAGCCCGTGGCCGCGGTCATGTACGCTCTCATCTGCGCCCTCATCGTCATCACGTTCATCGACCTGGATCACCAGATCATCCCCGATGTCATCACCCTGCCGGGGATCGCCCTGGGGTTGGCCTTGTCCTTCGTTCTTCCCGACGTTTCCTGGAAATCCTCTCTCCTGGGGATCCTGGTCGGCGGCGGGGGGCTTCTGGCCGTGGCCTGGGGATACAGCCTTCTCACGGGCAAGGACGGCATGGGCGGGGGGGATGTGAAACTCCTGGCCATGCAAGGCGCTTTTCTGGGGCCGGGCGGCGTCCTATTCACCCTCATGGCCGGAGCCTTTGTGGGCAGCCTGGTGGGCGTGACCCTCATGCTGGTCCAGAAACAGGACCGCAAGATGGTGGTTCCTTTCGGGCCCTTCCTTGCCATCGGCGCGATCCTGTATATTTTTTGGGGCCACCCCCTGGTGGCTTGGTACATGGGTTTTTTCAGGCAGGTCTGATGGAGGCGCGAACCTTGGATCTCGAACCGGTCCGTCATACGGCCCTGGCTGCCGCCCGCGAGGCGGGAGCCCTGCTTTTGGACCGGCTTGGCCGCGCCCGGGTGGTGAAAATGAAGGGGGCCATTGATTTGGTGACAGAGGCTGATCTGGCCTCCGAAAAGATCATCCTGGAAACCATTTCCCGGGCATTTCCCGACCACGCCATCCTGGCCGAGGAAAAAGGGGCCCGGGCGGGGAAGAGCCCGTACACCTGGATCGTGGACCCTTTGGACGGCACCACCAACTATTCGCATGGGCTGCCCCTGTTTGCCATTTCCATCGCCCTTGCCCTGGAAACGGACATCCTGTTCGGATTGGTGTACAACCCGGCCAGCGGGGAGTTGTTCACGGCCGAGAAAGGGAAGGGGGCCTTCCTGAACGGGCGGTCCATCCGGGTTTCGAACCAGGGGGAGATTTCCGGAAGCCTTCTGGTAACGGGGTTTCCCTACAACCTGGCCACCATGATGGACGAACTCATGGGCCGGTTCAACCGTTGCCTGGCCGCCTCCCAGGGAGTCCGCCGCCTGGGTTCTGCGGCTCTGGACCTTTGTTTTGTGGCCTGCGGCAGATTCGAGGGGTTCTGGGAGCAGAACCTGCACCCCTGGGACACGGCTGCGGGCATCCGGATCGTGGAGGAGGCCGGAGGGCGGGTCACCACCTTCGGCCTGGAGTCGTTCGCACCGGACAAGAAGGAGATCCTGGCCACCAACGGCCGGATTCACGAATTGCTTTCATCCGTTATTACGGCGGGGGATGTTTCATGAAGCGGAATTTTCTGCACCGCATGTTGCTGGACGATGCCCGGGGATGCTTTGGCCAGTTTTCCGGGGAGAACCCTATCTGCCTGCGCTGGTGCTCCCGGCGGCTGGAGTGTTCCATCGAAAGGGACAAGAACCTTTTTGACGAACCCGGGGAAGAGGATTCCTACTACACGGACTCCTCGGGGATCATGGTTCAGTGATGGTCCTGCCCATACTCCGGATGGAGGATCAAAGCCCGGCGAGTTTTCGGACCCATTCCAGGTAGTGCACTACCTCCACGCCCTGTTCCTGCCCCAAAGCCAAACCCTCCGACAGTTGGACCAGGCATCCCGTACATCCTGTCACCACAGCGTCCAGGGGCAAACCCTCCAGGTTCGCCAGGCAGCCTTCCAGGATGCCGCTTGAAAGCTCCTGATGCCGCAGGTTGAAGGACCCGCCGTGACCGCAGCAGGAAACCTGGTCCGGATCCGTGGCCAGTTCCATCCCCGGCAGCAGGGCCAGGAGATCCCGGGGCCCCGTGGTGGTGGCCGGCCCGAACCGCAGGTGGCATGGGGCGTGGTAATGCACCTTAAGCCGATTTCCCCCCACAGGGGTCGCCCCTTCCCGGAGCCTTTGGGATAGGCTCGGCAGCGACAGGAGGAAGTCCGAAGCCTCCACGTGCCGGGAGGCGAGGTCCAGCGCCTTTTCCCTCTTCGGGCTGTCCTTGGGAAACATCAGGGGAAGATGGACGATCTGGCTCGCGCACGAAGCGCAGAGGGTGACGATGCATTCCGCTTCCAGGCCGCCGAAGACCTCCAGGAACCTCACTGCCTGGCGGAGGGCCCCTTCCCGGTCCCCGGACACCCGGTCCGCCAGGCCGCAACATTCCTGGGCCCGTGGCACGAGGACTTCGGCCCCGGAGGCCGTTGCCAGTTGGACAAAGGCCGTGGCGGCGGACGTGAACACATGGTTGGCTCCACACCCCACGAACAGGGCTGCCCGGGCCCGGGGAGAGCCCTGGGGGGCGATCCTTTCCGGGGTTTCATATAGAAACGGTCGCCGGGCCAGACGGGGCATGATCTTGTGACGGGAGAAGAACTCCAGGGGGAAGCGCAGGTGCAGGCCCGAGGTTCCGGGCACCTCACGGCAAGCCAGGGCCTGGAAAAGGCGGCCGCCCTTGCGCAGGAGTTCGGGTCCGGGGCCGGTGTCTGTCAGGGCCGCCACCTGGGTGCCGGCGATCCATCCCGTCCCGGTCTTTTTGGTCTGGGCCTCCCGGCCGGCCAGGATTTTCCGGACGCAGGGGACCTGGTTGGCGCAGACCGTTTCGCAGGCGCCGCAGGCCAGGCACCGGGACAGGAGGGAGTACAGACCTTTCCGGTCCCCGGTGTAGGCATCCACCAGGGACATCTTGCCCCGGGGAGAATCCCATTCGTTTTTTGTCCGGCCGTAGATCGGGCACACGCTCATGCAGCGCCCGCAGCGGATGCAATCCGTAGCGGCCTGGAAAGGCTCTGGGGTAGGGCGGGCCATTTCTCCTCCTGTAGGATAGGATTCTCATATCTGAAAATTCGTCCCCGCGCCACACCATGCCCGACTCAGGCTTGGATTTCTTGACAGGAACCGGTTGCCCCGGTAGCCTGGGTCCGGTCCTTTGACTGAAAAGGAAAAGAGAATGACCACCATCGGTGATTTGGTTCTGGTACACTTCAAAAATGAGCCGGGTTTCTTCGCCCGGGTGGAGGATATCAACTCGGATCCAAAGCCTGGATGGTACCGGGTGCGTCTCCTTGTCCTGGCGGTGCCGCTCCAGGACATCACGTGGATTCTCCGGCCCGAATACCTGGATGGAGCCGTTTTCACCATGGAAGGCCAGGAGTTGCATATCCAGAAGGTGGAGCCTTTGAAGCAGGTTTATCCCTCCCGGGAGGATAAGGCCGAAGAAGATGGCCGGGGCGCCAAGGTGGTGTCCCTGTTGGACCGGAAGAAATAATAGGACTTGCGTTCAACGGAGGCCCATGCTACTTTTCAGCTTTAGGATGTGAATGCTTGGGGGCCCACCCGCGCGAAGGTGAAGGAACGAAAATCCCCGGGGTGGCCCATCCCAAATCATTACCTTTTACCATCGGCAAGGTTCTCATAGATCCATAATCCATGTGAGGGAGGAAGGTCGTTCATGAAAACTCTGATTGGCGGGGCTGCTGCGGCGGTTCTGGGATTGATCGGGATATCCCATTGGTGGAGCGAATTCATGACCCTCCTGGCAGGAGCCATTCCTGTGGCGCTTCTGTTGGGTGGCGCGCTGGCCATTTACCTGGGGTTCGACGAACTCAAGGACAACTGGCAGAAGAATGAATCCTTCGACATGGGCAGCCCCACCGAGGATTCGGATAAGTACAAGAAAGAGGTGGAAGATCTCAAGAAGGAAATCGAGACCTTAAAGTCCAAGTAGCTTCAGGGAAAAGCCGGAGAGGCATCCTCCGGTAATAGAGATTCAAAAGGGCGGCTTCTCGCAAGGGATGCCGCCCTTTTTTACGGGGATTCTTTACCCGTTTCCGCCAGGCCTTGGTCCATGGCCTCGTTGGCCAGTTGGTCGGCCTTCTCGTTTCCCGGGACCAGGGCATGCCCCGGGACCCAGTAGGCTTCCAGGTCCTTGAACTTCTTGATTTTTTCAAGGATTTTCTGGATCAGCTCCGTGTTTTTTTTCGCCTTCCATCCCAAGAACAGGACCCCGTGTGCATACTTGCTGTCCGTGTACAGGCGGACAGGCCAATGAGGCTTTTTGATGGCCTTGAGGGCCAGGAGGATGGCCGTGAGTTCCGCCACGTTGTTGGTGGTCTCTCCCAGATACTCGCTGATGAGCTTTTCGCGGTCATTGTACCACAGGACCACGCCGCTGCCCGCTGGGCCGGGGTTTCCCCTGGAGCCGCCGTCTGTGTAGGCCACGATGGTGTCCCCAGGAAGGGTTTTGGGGTCGGGATACGTTTTCTGGCTTTTGGCGGAGGTCTTTTTCCCGGAACTCGCCGGTGATTTTTTTTCGGAAGGGGATTTGCTCCTGTCCCTCTGTCCCTTGGGTTTCCAGGCGGAAAGAGGCTCCAGGGATTTTTCGGGGACGCGGTACTCGTACTCCGCACCCTGCTTCAGGGAATACCGCATGAGCACCCGGCCGTTTTCCACCTGAGGCCGGTTGTCCGGGTCCGCCTGGACCCAGACCTTGTCCCCCTTGAAAACCTTCCGGACCCACCCGTCCCGGGCTTCTTCGCTTTGGCCGTTGGGATTGTCGGTCATGGCTCGTAGATCAGGTATGGGGCGCAGAGAGCCTGGAAGCCCCGCGCCTCCTGCTTCCATTCCTTCAGGATGCCGCCCAGGGACGCTCCGGCTTCCAGGGTCCGGCGCACCTTGTCTGTGCCCAGGATGAGGTCCGCGGGGAGGCGGTCCCATTCATATTCATAGGGAGGCGGCTTCCAGGAAAAGCTTTCCGGGTACAGGGCGTAAACCGCCTCCAGGAACCGCAGGGAAAACTCCACCGGCTGGAAAACCTCCTCATCCGTAACGTGGAGGTAAAACCCCCGGCACAATTCATCCTTGAATTTGTTGGATGTGGGTTCAAAGGCGCAAGGCCTGAGGATCGCTCCCGGGGTTTCTCCCAGGGTTTCCAGCACCTTATCCGTGTCCAGCCAGGGCGCGCCGAACTGGAGGAAGGGCATGGCCGTTCCCCGGCCTTCGGATAGGCTGGTTCCTTCCCAGAGTACCTGCCCCGGATAGACTATGCATGATTCCGCCTGGGGGAGGTTGGGGGAGGGCGGCACCCAGGGAAGCCCCGTATCCTGCCAGAGCATGTCCCTGGACCACCCCGAAAGAGGCATCACGGACAGCTCGCAGCCGATGCCGAATTCCTGATTGAACAGTTGGGCTAGTTCCCCCATGGTGAGGCCGTGACGCATGGGGATGGGATAGCGCCCCACGAAGGATGAAAAGGCAGGCGTTAGGAGTCCCCCCTCCAGCCGGAGGCCGCCGATGGGGTTAGGGCGATCTAGTACGACCACGGGAATGCCACGATTGGCAGCCTTCTCCATGCAATAGCTCATGGTGTACATGAAGGTATATACCCGGGTTCCCACGTCCAGCAGATCCACCAGGAGGACCTCGACGTCATCCAGGTAACGATCCGGCGGAATCCGGGTGTGGGAGTACAAGGAAAAGGCCGGGATGCCCGTGGCGGGGTCCACCTCGTTCGTTGACTCCACCATGTTGTCCTGCTTGGATGCGAAAAGGCCATGCTGGGGCGTGAACAGGGCCCGGAGCATTCCTGGGAACCTTTCGTGGATGGCCTGGGAGGCCAGCCGGAGCCCAGGGGCCACGGAGGCGGGGTTGAACAGGAGCCCCAGCTTCCGGTCCCGGACCAGGGCCGGCGGATCGTCCAGGAAATTTTCCAGCCCCGTGCGGACCCTGTCGTTGCCGTTCATGTCCGTGTTTCCATTTCCGTTTTCAGCCTCTTCACCAGGGCGGCGAGTCCCGGGGTTCCCGGGACACGAGCCACCCGTTGGCTCAGGGATTCCATGGCATGGGGGATATGTTCCAAAAACCCCGGCTTGCCCCTGCGGCCCCCCAGGAGCGCAAAGGCCCCCAGGACCTGCATGTTCCGGTGCAGGGCCAGCAGTTCATAGCGCAGGGCGAAGTCCTCCCGGTCCAGGTCCATGCGCCGGGAAACCGCCTCAACGTATAGAGCGAAAAGCTCATTCTGAAAAGCCCGGGGAAGACGGGCATAGGGATCCAGAAGCAAGGAGGCCAAGTCGTATCCCAGAGGCCCCAGGCGGCCTCCTGCGAAATCGATGAGAAAGGGTTTATCCTGGAAAACTAGTATGTTGCGTGACTGGAAATCCCGGTGCAGGAAGCCCGTGGTGGCCCCGTCCACTGCCCGGCAGGACAAGCTTTCCAGCTCCGCCCTATAATCCTCAAACTCCACGTCCAGGCCCAGGTGGTCCCGGACAAAGGATTCCAGGAAGTACCGGCTTTCCCGCTCCAGAGCAAGCTCCGCGTCGTAAAAAGGCGTCTGCCAGGTCCAGGAGACATTGAAGCCTGTGGCACCCTCCACGTTCATCCGGGCCAAGTCCCGAACCACGACCCGGTAAAGGCCCGCCACCCGGCCGTCCATCCCTTGGGATGCCAAACGGGACAGATGAATGTCTCCCAGATCCTGGGCAAAAACCAGCCCGCAGAACCGGTCCTCCCCCAGGATATCAGGAACGGGGATTCCGCAGATTTTCAGATGCCGGCCGATTTCCTTCATGGCCCGGGCCTCGTCCGCCCCTGGGCCGGGGCCCATGCCGTGCCCCGCCGCTACGGCGGTGCGATCCCCCAGGCGAACCCGCCACCACCGGCGGTCTGAACCATCGCCTGCCAGGGGGTGGATTTCAACCTCTCCGGGCCTGGATTCCTGGGAAAGGACCCGGACAGCCCCTAGGGCCAAGGCTGCGGAAACCATGCCCTCCGGACTTCCCGCGTCCTGCCAGAACAAGTCCGGGGGGAGGAGGGCCCGGATACGGTGTCCGTCGCCCAGCATCCGATTATAGGCATCAATGATGCTGGAGAAGCCCGGGGACAGGTATTGGAACACCAGGGGGTCTAGGACGTGGATGCCCGTGAAGGTGCAAAGGGGACCCGCATGCCCGGGTACGGGCGTGAATCCTTTCACCAGGCCTTCTTCCACCCGGACCGTGTCAAATTTTGGATGACGGCACAGGACCAAGGTCACCGGGTCGGAGTGCCCGGCGTGGAAGGAGGCGGCCCGATCCAGATCAAAATCCGTCACCACATCCGCGTTCACCACCAGGAAAGGTGCGTCCCTGAGGAATTCCCGGGCATTTTCGATTCCCCCGCCCGTGCCCAGGATTTCGGCTTCTGTAAGGCACCGGATACGCATACGACCACAGCGGCCGGACAAGTGCTCAACCATCCGGCCAGCCAGGTGGTGGGCGTTGACCACGGCCTCCTCGAACCCGGCGGCCTCCAGGGCGTCCAGGACCCGGTCCATCAGGGGGATTCCCCCCATGGGCAGAAGGGGTTTGGGCAGGGTTTCCGTGTGGGGACGGAGCCGCGTGCCGAATCCGGCCGCCAGGACCATGGCTTTCATGGGTGAACTCGCCCCGGCATCATGGCATGCGGTTTAGGTAATTCCGGATGACATCGGCGTAGAGCTCGATGTCCGGCGCGTCGGCCGGCCCCCGGATGTTCCGGGACAGGAAGTAGTCGCAGGCGTTGTCGAAATTGACCTTGGACTGGGATTCCTTGAGGATCACCTCGCCGGATTTGTGCATGGCCATTCCCGTGGACCGGAATTTCTTGTAGCGCTCCTTCCTGGCCATGGCCTCCACGTCCTCCCGGGAGAATACCCTGAGCACGATGAGGTAGGACTCAAAAAAATTCCGGAGGAGGGAGGCTAGGTATCCCAGCTTCCGGAACCCGTTGGCCGTGATGTTGTAGCGGTCCGGAAGGGATGGGTGAGGAATGATCATGGCATCGTCTATGAAATTTTTCAGGGACTTGCGTACAAAGTGCTCCGGCGGGAGATCCACGTCGTAGTGGAATTCGTTCTTGAAGAGGTCCTGAAGAGCCTGGTAGCTGGTGTGGAGATCCATGGCCGAGAACTCGAAAGCCTCTTGGGCCAGGATGGACAGGGCTGTGAAGGCTTCAGGGATGAAAAAGGCGATGGCGTTGTTTTTGTAATACTCCAATAAGGGGCGCCGGTTTTCCGCCACCGTGTACCGGATGCGGGGCTCGGCCTCCGGAGTTTCGGTCTTTTCCTCGAAGCGCACCAGGAATTTGTCCTTTACGTAGGCCTCCAGGGTCTGGCGGACTGCGGGAGGATGGTCCATGAGCGTGTCGGAAAACTTGGCCTGGTTCGTTTTCAGATGGGTGAGATAAAAGTCCACCATGGTCTGGATATCGTCCCCGGAAAAGGACCTGCCCGGAACGGTTAGGGCTGCGGCCGCCACCAGAGAGTGGGGAGTCACCACGGTCACCTGGTCGATGGCATGGATGATCCGGTGCCCCAGGTTCCGGTAGACCACGCCCTTCTCCTGGGTGCTCATCTTGTCGTAGGGCACCTGGAATTGGGAGAGAAAATCTTTGGCTCGAATTGGCTCGTTGAACTCCACGAAGATCCTTCCGTAACGTTTTTTCAAAAATTTTCGCGCCCGGACCATCTGGGAGAAATTCTCGTCCTTCTTTTCCCCTCCTTCAACCTCCCGGATGTAGGATCCTTCTTCCAGGACCCGGTCGTAGCCGATGAAAATGGGTTGGAAATACAGGTCGTTACAGGCGCCTTGGGCATAGGCGTCCAGGAGGATGGACAAGAGTCCGAACTTGGGAAGGACCAGCTTTCCCGTCCGGCTGCGGCCACCTTCCAGGAAGAACTCGATGTTGAACCCGGTTTCCAGAAGGGCCCGGATGTATTCGGAAAAAACCCGGGTATACAGGGGCAGCCCCTTGAAGCTGCGCCGGATGAAAAAAGCGCCGCTGTTCCGGAAAATGGTGCCCATGGGGAAAAAGGAGAGGTTCTTTCCCGCGGCGATGAGTGGGCAGGGCATGTGGTTCAGGTACAGGATGTAGGACAGGATGAGATAGTCGATATGGCTCTTGTGGCAGGGCATGAGGATGACCGGCCCCTTTTGGGAAAAGGCCTTCAACCTCTTCAGTCCTTTTACGTCCACCTCCACCCCATCGAACATGGTGCGGGTGAGCCAACCCACCGCCATGCCCAGCATATCTATGGTCCGGGAGCTATAATTGGCCGCGATCTCGTTCAGGTAGGAAGCCGCCTCGGCTTGGAATTCGTAAACGGACCGGTCCGAGGACAGTGCCAGTTCCTTGACGTATTGCCGGAAGCTTTCGCTCTGAAGCACCTTTTGCCCGAGTTCCTCCCGGCTGATGAGGATAGGCCCCACGATGCTCTTGCGGTGACTGTTGATCCGGTCCGTGACCTCCTGGCGGAGTTCGTAGGCCAAGTACTGGAGGCTTGCGCCTTTTTCTTCCCGGGATTGCATGAAATCCTTCAGGCTGATAGGCTTTCCTGATTCCACCAGAGCCTTTTCTGGAAGCTTGATCAGGCTCAGCAGTCTCCGCAGCCTTCCGGGACCCTCCTCGGTGCCGAAGACGTTTTGCATCATGGTCTTCCGCGATTTCTGAGGTCTGGTGCCATAGAGCACGAGTTGGGGGATTACGAGGATTTCCCGGTCTGTTTTGGCTTGAGCCTGGAGGAGATGGACCAGGGGATCGGACTTGGCCTTGACGTAACGGCGGTAGAAGGCTTTCCGGTCCACCATGGAAACCAGGGAGACGGCCCCGGAGAGGATCTCCCTTTCCACGTACCCGGATTCATAGGGGTTGGGCTGTTTCCGGAAACGGATGACATGGTCCAGGAAGGCCGCCACGATTCGCAGGACCCGGGAGACCGGCTGCCAGAGCCATATCCGGTTGTCCAGGCCCAGGAGCGGGTAAGGCAATTTTTCCTTCTTGTAGCGGGAATGGAAGTACAGAAACTCGAACGAACTCCTGTACTTGGTGGCGTACACCACGATCTTGTCCGGGCCTAGAGACCGGAGGAAGTCCTTGTCCTCCTGGTTGACCTCAATGCCGGAGAACAGGAGCCGCAGCAGCCAAGTTGAAAAAAAACCAATGGATGCGGGGAGGTAGCAGGAAAAATGGTCGTGGGTGTTCTGGAGAAACCTTGTTAGCCAGCGGCGGAACCATCCGGAAGATTCGGAAATGTCTTGCATGAAACCCGGCTCCTTGAGGTTCTGGAAAAAATAGGCACACCGGTGAGGCCAAGAGGGAAGGTAGCAAAGCCCCCGGGCTCATGGCAATAACTTTCCCGGTTTTTTTCCCTCACCGCAAACCCGCCTGGACACAAGCCTCCAACCCGGACACCAGGGCATTTCCTGTCGTTGACACGGCATTTACGACTATTGTATGCTTATTCAACATCCTGATTTGTCAGGATGTGCCCGCGAGACCGATTCCTGCCCTCGAACCGGGGCCTGATGCTTTTTTTATGACCAGACAAGACCAAAATAAATTCCCCGGGGGCTACCGCGAGGTCACCCAGAGGATCTGGGGGGGGCTGTTCGCCCTCATGGGGATTATGCTTTTCATCCGGATCCCCGGGGTTACCGCGAGAGTCGCGGAGAACAGCGGGTGGTCCTCCGGTGCCCTGACCCTGGCAAGGGTATCTCTTTATTTGGTGGGTATCATCCTTCTGGGCGGGGGAATACGAAAACTTGCGTCCCCGGGCGTCCCGGCAAGGAAAAGACCTCCCCAGGAGGGAAATGACGACCACGATGGACGGGAGTCCTGAAAGCGATCAAACTTGGAGGACCGGCTTTAGGGTCCTTTCCCGTGGTTCCCTTTTTGCTCCAGGCTCGGCCCTCCTATGGCTTGGCCTGGCCGCAAAATGCAAGAAACATCAGAACACCCGATTGGGATTGAGGGGATAGCCATGGCCGTTGTGGAAATCACCAAGAAGACCTCAAGCACTGCCGACGTCACCTCCCTGAAAACGCTGGCCGACTACCGTAAGCGCCTCCAGGACATCACCAACCGCATCCACGCGGCGTCCAACCTGGACGAAATCCTCATTGATCTGAAAAAAGACATCAACGCCGTTTTCGGCGTGGAGAGGGTCACCATCTACGTGGTGGACGGCGTACGGCGGGAACTGGTTTCGCGCTACAAATCGGGCACGGACATTGGGGAGATCCGCGTTCCCATCGCCAACATGAGCCTTGCCGGATACGCCGCCAGCAAGCAGAAGATGGTCAACGTCAAAGACGTCTACGACGACAAGGAATTGCTGGGCATCGACCCCAACCTGCGGTTCGACAAGAGGTGGGACCAGAAGACGGGCTACACCACGCGCCAGGTCCTTGCCGGCCCCATCACCTTCAAGAACTTCCTGCTGGGTGCCATCCAGCTCATCAACAGGGTGGATGGCAAGGCTTTCAGCCAGACGGACGAAGAGGCGGTCACCGAGCTTTCCCAGACCCTGGGTATCGCCCTGTATAACCAGCGGCGGATGGTCAAGGCCCGTCCCACCAAGTTCGACTATCTCCTGAACAACAACATCGTCACCGGCAAGGAACTGGACAAGGCCGTCGGAGAGGCCCGCCAAAACAAGGAATCGGTGGAGACCATTCTGGTGCGGGACTACAAGGTCCCCAAGAGGGACTGCCTTCTGTCACTGTCCAAGTTCTACAAAAAGCCCTTTGAGGAATACACCGATTCCACCCCCATCCCGGGCGATCTCCTCCAAGGCCTCAAGGTGCCCTTTATGAAAAGCAACATTTGGGTGCCCCTGAGGGAGGAGGACGGGAAGGTCGTCATCGCCATCGACAACCCCAACGACCTCCAGCGCATCGACATCGTGAAGGCGCTCTTCCCGGGCCGGGATCTTTCCTTCCACGTAGCCCTCAAGGAGGATGTCCTCTCCTTCATCAAGCTCTTCACCACGGATGAGAAGGAACTGGGCACCATCGACGAAATCCTCGGCCAGCTGGCAGTAGATGACGACACGATGGATGAAGAGATGTCCCGGGTGGGGGAAGAGGACTCTGCAGTGGTCCAGCTGGTGAACAAGATCATTCTGGACGCCTATGCCCGAAACGCCTCGGATATCCACATCGAACCCTACCCGGGCAAGGCGAACACCCGGGTGCGCATCCGGGTGGACGGCGCCTGCTCCCTGTACCAGGCCATTCCCTATCAGTACCGGAACGCGGTGGTGAGCCGCATCAAGATCATGTCCGACCTGGACATAGCCGAACGCCGCAAGCCTCAGGACGGCAAGATCAAGTTCAAGAAGTACGGTGGAAAGGACATCGAACTCCGCGTAGCCACCATCCCCACCCAGGGAGGCATGGAGGATGTGGTCATGCGTATCCTGGCCGCCGGCGAGCCCATCCCCCTGGACAAGATGGGCTTCAGCAAGGCGAATTACGATAACTTTATCTCCTGCATCACCAAACCCTACGGTATCAGTTTCGTGTGCGGGCCAACCGGCTCCGGTAAAACCACGACCCTGCACTCAGCCCTGGGCTACATCAACAAGGTGGAAACCAAGATCTGGACCGCCGAGGACCCCGTGGAAATCACCCAGGCAGGCCTCCGCCAGGTCCAGGTGCAGTCCAAGATCGGGTTCGACTTCGCCGCCGCCATGCGCGCCTTCCTCCGTGCCGACCCGGATGTCATCATGGTGGGCGAGATGCGAGACAAGGAAACCACCCATATCGGCATCGAGGCCTCCCTCACCGGCCACCTTGTGTTCTCCACCCTCCACACCAACAGCGCCCCCGAGTCCATCACCCGGCTCCTGGACATGGGAATGGACCCCTTCAACTTCGCCGACGCCATCCTCTGCATCCTGGCCCAGCGGCTGGGACGCACCCTCTGCAAGGACTGCAAGGGTGAGTACAATCCCTCCAAGGAGGAATTCGAGGAGCTGCTCCGGGAGTACGGGAACGAGGGTACCGGGGACAAAGAAAGGTTCAAAGCCAACGTGGGGGTAGAATACGGCCCGGACCTGAAGCTCTTCAAACCCGTGGGCTGCGACCGCTGCAACCAGACCGGTTACCGGGGCCGGATGGGTCTCCACGAACTTCTCATGGGTACGGACGAGATGAAAAAGCTCATCCAACTCAAAGCCAAGATGGAGGATTTGAGGGGCCAGGCCATCTTTGACGGCATGACCACCCTGAAACAGGACGGCATCAGCAAAGTCTTCGCTGGCAACCTGGATCTCCTCCAGGTCCGCAAAGTCTGCATCAAGTAGCTTTCCACCGGTCGAGAAAACAAAGAGGCCCCCCGGAAATTCCGGGGGGCCTCTTTGCGTCTGGTCCCTTTGTCTCCACATCAGCCTGGGCTGTTATGGGAGAAAGCATTGGCCATACCGGAGAGGGGATTGGCCCCGGGAGCTTCCGATGGTCAGGCCAGGGTTTTGACCCCACGGGCAAGGCGGAGGAAGACCCGGAGAGCCTCCCCGGGGGTTTCCGTCCGGCGGAGCACGGCCGAGGCCCCCCGGAAAAGGGCTCGCGGGTCCAGACGGGCCTGGGCTCTTATGAGCACAAGTTCATTCCGGGTCATCCCTTTGGGGAGGAACACGGGGACCTGCTGGGCCCGGGGAGGGGGGGCGCTTTCCCCAAGGACCATGGACTCCAGGGCCAGGTCATACAAAGGTGTGCCGGGGTAGGGGTAGGGGAAAAAGAATTCCTGGACCGGGCTTTGAAGATCCCGGGCAAAACGGATCGTTTCCTCGATGTCTTCCCGGGTCTCCCAGGGAAAACCGATCATGTAATAAGCCAGGGTCAGGATGTTGTGCTTCCGGCAGAGGCGGATCGCCCTTTTGGCGTTATCCCCGGACAGGTTTTTCCGGATTTTTTCCTGGGTTGAGGAGGAGCCGCTTTCCATGCCCATGCCGATTCCCCAGCACCCAGCCTCAGCCAGGGCCATGACCGATTCCTCGTCCAGGTCATCCGCCCGGGCGGAACACACGAACCGGATTCCGGGGGCCTCCTGGGCCAGGTTTTCGCAGAGACGATGGAGCCATCCCCTGGGCGTGGCCAGGTTTTCGGCCCGCAGAAAGAAGCTGTTCACACCCAGTTCCCGGCGGCAACGGAGGATTTCGGCGGTCACCGATTTCGGGCTCCGGAGGCGGAAGTTCGATCCGCAGACCAACGGAGCCAGGCAGAAGCTGCAGGAGTGGAGGCATCCCCGGGAGGCATTCACCGTGGCCATGGGCCGACCCGTGTCCGGGCTGGGATAGTCCCTGGCAAAGAGAAACCCCCGTGCCGGAGGGGGGAGGGTGTCCAGGTCCTCCCAGAAAGAGGGATCTTCCCCCTCGATCAATCCTTCCCGGGTTCTCCAAGTGGTTCCCGGCGATCCCAAAGGGTTTTCCAGGTCCAGATTTTCCAGGACCCATTCGGTTTCTCCCCGGATCAGTCCGTCCAGGGCGGGAAATCGTTCCAGCAGGTTTTCACGGTCGATGAAGGCGTGATGACCTCCCCGGGCGAGGACTCGGGTTCCCGGGGCTTTTTTCTTGATGGCCTCGGCCCAGGAAAGATCCTGGGGATGGCCGGGAAACGTGGAGGAAAGAATCACCAGGTCCGGAGCGAAGGCCGCGATATCCCTCAGGGCTGAAGAGGGGCTTGCCCTCCTGGCAGCCCGGTGGAGGATGGCGCATTGGACGCCGCGCTCCCCCAGAATCGCGGCCCCTTGGGTTTCCTCCGGAGGTTCCCGAAAGGAAAAAAGACTGCCCCGGCCGATGTAGGTCTGGCAGCGGTCCTCATAAACATAGGGGCCCGGAAGAAAAAACAGAACCCGCCGGATGGGGGCAAACGCCTTTTTCCAGCCCTCAGTCATTTTTCGGCCCCCTGGATTTGCGGTGGAAGAAATAGAGGGTCATGTCCGCCTCGGGGTCTGGATTCATCCATTGCAAGGGGTACCGGACCGGGTAGGTCCAGAGAACCTCGTAGCCCGCTTCCCCCTGGATCAGCTTGTCCCACAGGCCCGCTTGGCGCTGGTAATCCGGGTTCAGTTGCTTGGAAAAATTCCGGAGATAGGAATCCAGAACTAGGATGTAGTCAGGTTTCCGGTTCAGAACTCCTTCCTCCAGGCGAAGGGGGGTAAGGCCCTGGGAAAGGCTCAGGGAACTGTTCATCAGCAGGATGAGCCCCGCGTTATCTTCTCCGTGCTGTTCCACATATTGCCTGGCCTTATGGGTAGCATCCACCACGCTGTTGGAGATGTTCCGCATGGTGGGATACTGGACAAGGGCCAGGAGGATGGCGGCCCCGGCCAGGAACCATCCCGTGGCCTTTGGAATCTTCTTTGGCGACCGGGCGAGTTTTTTCCAGAAGGACACGGCCAAAAGGGTCAGAAACGGGGCCACCGGAAGGTAGGCTGGGGGATATTGCAGCCGGGTGACCAGAAAAGCCACCAGCAGGTACAAGGCGGAAAAAAGCCCCCAGATCCATGCCGCATCTCGGGGAAGAGATCGGGTGAACAGGCCTGCAAGGGCGGACAGGTAGACAAGGGGCCCCATGAAAAAAGGAATGGTGAAGAGTAGGGGATAGGAAAACCGGCCGTAGGGGAAGACCCAGGTCCCTTCCATGGCCGTGAACCAGGAAGGCCCGGGCAGGAAATAGAGGTCTTTGGCCCATTGGCCAAGCTGCTCGCCGCCGTGGAGGAAGTCCGGCCATAGCACCACAAGGCATCCGAGAAAGGAAACCAAGAAAACCAGGGCACCTCGAAGGAGGGCTTTCCCCTGGCCAGGAGGTCTTGTTCCGGATTTATTGGAAGAGGAAACCAGGACGGCCGCCAGGTACGCCACCGGCAACACTCCGTTGTATTTGGTGGCGGCGGCCAGGGCGCAGGAGGCTCCGGCCAGGGCATGCCAGGAGACCCGTTCGGGTTCCCTGGAAATCCGGCCCGAGGCCAGGAAACACAAACAAATGGAAGCCAGGAGAAGCCCCTCGGTCTTCACATGGACAGCCGAATAGAAGACCACAGGGTTTAAGGCGAAAAGGCCGACCGCCAGGATCGCAGCCCTGCCCCCCAGATAAGGCCGGGCCACCAGAAAAAAGAGGAGGAGGTTGACGGAGTAAAGGAGCAGGTTGCCCACCCGGGCCACAAGAAATGCGAAGTCCGGGCCTCGACTCGCAAGGTCCAGGAGATGGTCCGCAGCCCGGAGCCAGAGTTCGAAAAAGGCGGGTGCGGCCGGAGGATATTTGGAAGGGGTGGGTTCCTGATGGAAAATCCGCTCGATCCCCGGAGCCACCATGCTGAGTTCGTCGGGAATGAGGATGTGGGTCCTGGACGTCCAGAATCCGGCGAGGAGGGTGCAGGCAAGGATCAATAGGCCGAGGAGGGGGAGTATGATTTTCTTGCCGGAAAAAGGGGACATCCACCTGCCTGGGCATGGGGTTGACGAATCCAATTCTTATACTGCCGCTGCTTTTGCCGGGTCAAGGATAGTGCCATCCTTTAGGATTTTGCGAAAGGGACGATGGGTAGCCGGGCGGCAGTTTTTCGAGGGGGATGCCCTTATCGGGTTGAGGGGCCTAGCCGGAAGCAGGATGACCTGTCGGCTCAAACAATCCGACAGAACCAGGATTGAATTAGAAGCCCCCCGATGAGGGCCAAAAAGGAGACACTCCCCCGAAAACCGAAAGAGTGTCTTTCCGATTTTGCGGGGAAGCTTTGACAATAGGCACATGAACAGGTAAATGGATAAGATTAACCCGTTTTTCCCATTTCATAAAAGAATCGGGAGAGAATCTCCATGAATTTCTGGCGAGTACCCTTGGACACCCATGAAGTGGACGTGTCACAGGGGGAAGTTCATATTTTGGAGGATCGGTGCAAGGGTTGCGGGTATTGTATCGAGTTCTGCCCCAAACGCGTTCTGGAATTTTCCAAGAAATTCAACAAGAAGGGTTACCATCCGCCCCAAGTTGCCCATTCCGAGGACTGCGTGAACTGCCATTATTGCGAGATACTCTGCCCGGAATTCGCCATTTTTTCCGTGGAGGCCAAACCCAAGGAAGGCGAGGGCGGGGTATAGGCACTACGCCCCTGCCTCCGGCTCGATCGAACACAGGAGAATAGACCCATGGAACCGGCGGTTCTCACGGGAGAACATTACATGACAGGTGACGAGGCCTGCGCCGAGGGCGCATTGGCCGCCGGGTGCCGCTTTTTTGGGGGGTACCCCATCACTCCGGCCACGGAGATCGCTGAAACCATGGCCGCCCGCCTTCCCAAGGTGGGAGGAACCTTCATCCAGATGGAGGATGAGATCGCGGCCATGGCCGCCGTGGTGGGGGCTTCCTGCGGCGGCGTCAAGAGCATGACCGCCACATCCGGCCCGGGATTCTCCCTCATGATGGAGAACCTGGGTCTTGGCATCTGCCTGGAAACCCCTTGCGTTGTGGTGAATGTTCAGCGGGCAGGGCCCTCCACAGGACTCCCCACCATGGCGGCTCAGGGAGACATGATGCAGGCCCGGTGGGGCTCCCACGGCCATTACGAAATCATTGCCCTTTCCCCGTCCTCTGCCCAGGAGGCCTTTTATCAGACCATTCTGGCCTTCAACCTGGCGGAAAAGTACCGGACCCCCGTGCTCATCATGACCGACGAGGTGGTGGGGCACATGAGCGAACGGGTGGTGATCCCCGAGGCCAAGGCCATCAAGATCGTGGAACGGACCAGGCCCAGGGGCCGCAAGGACCGGTACAACCCCTTCGAACCCGGAGAATTCGGGGTGCCCCCCATGGCCTCGGCCGGGGAGGGATACAACGTCCACATGACAGGCCTCACCCACGACGAACGCGGGTACCCCGATATGAGCGTCGAATGCCAGGAGCAGATGGTAAACCGCCTGGTGGGAAAAATTCGGAACAACCTGGACGACATCATCCGGACCGAGTCCCACCGCCTGGAGGACGCGGAAGTGGTGGTGGTCTCCTACGGAGTCTCCACCCGGACAGCCTACGCTGCCGTGGAGGAGGCTCGGGAGCTTGGGATCAAGGCGGGCATGCTGAAGCTGGTCACCGTCTGGCCCTTTCCCGAGAGGCAGATCCGGGAGCTGGCCGGCAGGGTGAAGGGATTCGTCACCGTGGAGATCAACCTGGGGCAAATCCACCTGGAAGTCTCCCGTTGCGCGGCGGGCCTGGCTCCGGCCCTTCTTGTGGGGCACTGCGGCGGCACCCTCATTTCCCCCGAGGCGGTCATCGAGGCCGTCCGGCGGATCGTCTAGTGGAAAACACTTTTCTGACCAGGACGCGGAAGCGCAAATGAAACAGACCCAGACTCTGAATCATCCCCTGGACGACCTGTTGCGGACGGACCGCATCCCCCACATCTGGTGTCCGGGTTGCGGCATCGGCACGGCTTTTTCCGCCTGCCTCATCGCCATGAAGGAGTCGGGCATCAACCTGGCCAAGACCGCCATGGTGTCCGGGATCGGCTGTTCGGGCCGGGGGGCGGGCTACGTGAAGCTGGACTCCTACCACACCACCCACGGCCGGGCCATTCCCTTTGCCACGGGACTCAAACTCGCCAATCCCGAGTTGAACGTGGTGGTTTTTTCCGGAGACGGAGACCTCTTCGCCATCGGCGGCAACCACTTCATCCACGCGGCCCGCAGGAACATGGACCTCACCGTGGTGTGCGTGAACAACTTCAACTACGGCATGACCGGGGGCCAGGCTGCGGCCACCACCCCCCACCTGGCTCGTACCACCACCACGCCGATGGGCAACCCCGAAATGCCTTTCAACCTGCCCCTTTTGGCCTGGGCCAGTGGAGCCACTTACGTGGCCCGGTGGACCATCCTCCATGCTCGGGACCTGGCGGAGTCCATCGAGGAGGCCCTTCAGCGGCGCGGCTTCTCCTTTATTGAGGTGCTCTCTCCCTGCCCCGTCAATTACGGGCGCAGGAACAAGATGAAGCCCATGGATACCCTCAGGATCTTCAAGGAAAAGACCCTCATTAAAAACAACGCCCAACCCACGGAGCTGGGCATTGATTTCGAACGGGGCATCGTACTGGGCAAGTTCGTGGATGAGGACAAACCCAGTTGCGGCGAGCTTTACGACAAGACCTGCCGGCCCTCGCTGACTCAGGGCACGGCCGCGTGAAGGGTATCGTCCATCCCATGACCGACAACCAGAAAAAGCTGGTGGCCAAAGAGATCATCATCACGGGATTCGGCGGCCAGGGCATCGTGCTGGCTGGGAAAATCCTGGGCCAGGCCGCATCCCTGGGTGACCATCTGGAAAGCACCCTTATCCAGTCCTACGGCCCCGAGTCCCGGGGCGGGGCCTGCAGCGCCCAGGTGATCATTTCCAGCGAAACCATCCATTACCCTTACGTGCGCAAACCCGACATCCTTGCCTGCATGTCCCAGGGCGGATTGGATAAATTCGTGGGAGTCCTGGAGGACGACGGATTTCTCCTCATCGACCAGGATCTGGTGTCGCCCGCGGGGATTTCCAGGGACTATTACGCCATCCCCTCCACCCGTCTGGCCGAGGAGTTGGGCAGGAAGATGATGGCCAACATCATCATGATCGGATTCATCACTGCCGTCACCGGGGTGGTGACCATGGAGTCGGCCCGGGACACGGTGGAAAAATCCGTGCCCAAGGGAACGGAAAAGATGAACCTGGCCGCCTTCCAAAAAGGATATGAATACGGCCTGGCCGTCCTGAAGGGACGCCGCAAAAAGGCCGAGGAGAAAGCGGGGAAAGTGGCATGAAACGCCAGAAGGATCGCCTACACAGGGTCCTGGTCATCGGCGCCACGCCGGCAGGAGTCGCGGCGGCCAACAAGCTGGGAGAACTGGGGATCCCCGTGACCCTGGTGGATCCGGAGCCGGACCTGGACCGCAAACTTGCCCGGGAGGAGTGGAGGCTCGCCTCCGGTGTCACCTTCAACTACGCCCACCGTTCGGGACTCATCCGTCTGATCAGGAACCCCAGGATACGGCTGTTCCTGCCAGGCCGGATCACCTCCTTGAAACACACGCCCCAGGGTTTTTCCGCCCGCATCGTGGCGGATCCATCCTACGTGGATTCCGAGCGGTGCATTCTTTGCGGAATCTGTGAAGCCGAGTGTCCGGTGACCACCCCCGAGGGGAACAAGCCCCTGTCCTCCTCGGGCCACCGGAGCCTTCCCGGCCGGCCGGTCATTGACAAACGCCGCCGGCCCCTTTGCCAGGACGCCTGCCCCCTTGGGGTGAATGCCCAGGGATACGTGGCCCTGGCCGGAGCTGGGAAATTCGCACAAGCCTTGAATCTCATCCGCCGGGAAAACGTCCTGGCCGGCATCTGCGGCCGGGTGTGCACCCATCCCTGCGAGGAGGCCTGCCGTCGGGGCGAACTGGATCAGGCCCTGGCCATCCGCGACATCAAGCGCTTTTTATCGGACTGGGGCCTGGAAAATGCTCCCCCGGGGAATCCAACGGAAAGGACGCGCCCCCAAAGAATCGCGGTGGCGGGGTCCGGCCCGGCCGGATTGGCGGCGGCAGCGGATCTGGCCCGCCTGGGTTACGGGGTGACCGTATTGGAAAGCCAGCCCGAAGCCGGGGGCATGCTCCGCTATTGCATCGGCCGCCACCGCCTGCCCCGGGAGATCCTGGACGCGGACCTGGAATACGTGAAAAGCCTGGGTGTGGTGATCCGGACTTCCCAGCCCGTGGATCTCGGGGACCTGGATTCGCTCCGGGAGGAATTTGACGCCGTGATCCTGGCTCTGGGGGCCTGGACCGACCGGAAGCTGGGCATGCCTGGCGAGAACCTGGAAGGGGTGGAAGGTTGCCTGGATTTCCTCGCCCGGGTCCACCGGGGTGAGATCACCAGTCTTTCGGGCCAGGTGGCGGTCATCGGGGACGGAAATTCGGCATTTGACCTGGCCCGGACCGCCAAGCGCCTGGGAGCTAACGTCACCCTCATCTCCTGGTTTCCCAGGGACATGATCCCCGCCGATCCCGAGGAGGTCCGGGGCGCTGAGGAAGAGGGCGTCCGGATTCTGGCCAGCCTCCGGGTGATGCAATTCGAGGGGAAGCGGGACCGGCTCTCCACCTTGGTTCTCAAGGCCACCCAGCCTGGAAAGCCCGATGAAAATGGCATCCCTTGGCCCGTGACCATGCCAGGGGCCGGAGAACAAAGGCAGGATTATGGTCTCGCCCTGGTGGCCATCGGTCAACTGGGCCCCCTGACCTCTCTGGAAGAAGGAGCCACCAAACTTGCCCTGGGCCTGGGCGGCAGTATTCAGGTGGATGAGAAGGATTCCACCGGCCTGGATGGAATCTTCGCGGTGGGAGACGCCACCACCGGGCCTTCCAACGTGGTGCGGGCCATGGCTTCGGGCCGCCGAGCGGCCCGAACGGTGCATGAACATCTGTCTGGCGAAACCGTGGAGCCCCGAACCTCCCGGCCTGTTTCCCGGGACTTTTCCCCCATACCCCGGGACGTGCCCTCCCTGGCCCGGGCCCAGATGCCCGAACGCCAAGCCGCAGCCCGCCAGGACAATTTTTCCGAGGTGGTCCTGGGGTTGGCCGAGGCTCAGGTGGCCACGGAGGCTTCCCGGTGCCTGAAGTGCGGCGTTTGTTCCGAATGCCTCCTGTGCGAGGAGGTGTGCGGGACTGAGGCCCTGATGCACGACGAGACAGAGGAGGAATGGTCTGAACAGGCGGGCACGGTCATCGTGGCGGACCCTGGCATGGCTCCCTGGATCAAGGGTGAGGATGTGATCCGCGCCTACGGCCCACCCTCGGCCCGCATGGACGTGAGCGACATGATCTGCCGGGGATTCGCAGCGGCGGCGGGTGCTATGCGTTCGCTTTCCGGCACTTCCACCCGTCCCAGGGGCTACGGCATCCCCACGCCCCTGCCTGACCCCGGTCTTTCCCCGGAACTCCGGGTGGGGGTCTATGTGTGCAAGTGCAACGAGTCCATGGGGTGGCTCACGGAGATGGACGAGGTGGTTCGCTCCCTGGAGGACCGGCCCCAGGTGGTGCATGCCGAGGTCCTGAACGCGGCCTGTGTACCCGATGGAGTGGCGGGCATTCTGCGGAGCATCCGGAAAAAGGGCGTGACCCGGGTTGTTCTGGCCTCCTGCCTGTGCTGCCCCCTGGATTTCGTGTGCAGTTCC
>JAHJUF010000412.1 GCA_018829095.1 Pseudomonadota bacterium
CTCGCTGGCGCGCATCCTCCTGGCTCGATAATCCGGAAAAACCATGGGAATAGTTCCTTTTCGCTGACCGGCCCCTTGGCCTGGCCTGATTTATTATAGGAAACAGCAGGTTACACAGTCAACACAGACAAGGATCCCCCCTGTCCAAGGGGGGAGTCTGCCCGGTACGCCCCCGGCGGCCTGAGGGCGTTTTGGGCAAGGCGCGCGAGCCGGACGGAGGCGAGGCGTACTTTTGTACGTTGAGCCCCCGGCCGGTGAAGCGCAACGCCGCCCAAAACGTCCTCAGGCCGCCGGGCAAGGCGCGCGAGCCGGGCGGGGGCAAGGCGTACTTTTGTACGTTGAGCCCCCGGCCGGTGAAGCGCAACGCCGCCCAAAACGTCCTCAGGCCGCCGGGACAGGGGTGATTTCTTTGTCTGTCAGGTAGCAGGCCGGGTCCGGGGACCAGAGGTCGCCTGTGGCGGCTTCGGCCCGGACGCGGAAATTGCCGCCGCAAACGGAAAGCCACCGGCACTCGGCGCACCGGCCCGTGACGTAAGGTTTCTTGTCCTTGAGACGGGCCATGAGGGGTTCGGAAAGGTCGCTCCAGATTTCGGAGAACGGCCGGTCCCGCACATTGCCAAAGGAATGGTGCCGCCAGAACTGGTCCGCGTGGACGACCCCGTCCCAGGACACGCAGCCGATGCCCCGGCCGGACGAATTGCCCTCGTTCATCTCCAGAAGCTTCAGGACATCGGCCGCCCGCCCGGGGTCTTCCCGCAGGAGGCGCAGGTACACGTAGGGACCGTCCGCGTGGTTGTCCACGGTGAGGACCTCCTTGGGCTTGCCCCGGTCGTGGAGATCCCGGGTCCGGTCCATGATGAGGTCCAGAAGGTCCCGGGTCTCGGCGTGGGACAGGTCCTCCTTCATGAGTTCCGTGCCCCGCCCCGCGTACACCAGGTGGTAGAAACACACCCGGGGGATGTCGTTCTCCTCCAGGAGGTCGAAAATGGCGGGCACCTCCCCGGTGTTCCTTTTGTTCACCGTGAAGCGCAGGCCCACTTTGATGCCGGCCGCCCGGGCGTTTTCGATGCCCTCCATGGCCAGATCATAGGCCCCGGCGACGCCCCGGAACCTGTCGTGGACTTCCCGGGTGCCGTCCAGGCTGATACCCACGTAGGACAGGCCCACCTGCTTCAAGATTTTCGCCATGTCCGGGGTGATGAGGGTGCCGTTGGTGGAGATGACGGCCCGCATACCCTTGGAAACGGCGTATTCCGCCAGCTCGGGCAGGTCCGGGCGCATGACGGGTTCGCCGCCGGAAAACAGGATCACCGGGGACCCGAAGGCCGCCAGGTCCTCGATCAGGGCGCGGCCCTCGGAGGTGTTCATTTCGCCGTCCTGGGCCGTCTTCCTGGCGTGGGCGTAGCAGTGCACGCATTTCAGGTTGCACTGGCGGGTCATGTTCCACACCACCACGGGCTTCTTGTCCTCGGAGAACTGGAGGAGGTGGCTGGGGAGCTTTCCTGACTGGCGTCCGTAACGCAGGGCGTCGGAGGGTTCCACGGTGTTGCAGTAGAGCTTGGAGATGCCGATCATGATTTTTCCTTATGGAAACAGCCCCTGGGGGTGATTCCGTTCTATTTACCGGCCAGGGACTTCTTCACCAGGTCGTTCAGAAAGGCCTCGGGATGGCACAGGGCCTCCCGGGTTATGAAGAACCGGTTCCCGCCCGTCTTCTCCTTCAGGAGCTTCAATCCGTATTCGAAATCCCGGACAAAGCGGCCGTAGTAGTCCTCCAGGGCCTTGGCGCTGTCGCCGGTGATGCGTACCACATGGTCCACGGCGTCCTCTTCCAGCACCACGTTCACCTGGGTGTCCTGGAAGAACCGGAGTTCGATCTTGCGTACCATGCCAGAAGCCTTGTGGATACGCTTCATCACGGAGCGCACATCCGTTGGGCGCTGGCCGTAGAGGTCCGCAGCCAGGTCCACCCGGCTCGCGGTGAGTTTCATGTCGAAGCGCTCCGAGAGCATGGCCTGGTTTTGGCGAAGGTATTCCCGGATCCACTCCTTTTCCGTTGCCGCCACCCGGCCGAAGGCCTCGGACCATTGGGGGTGGGCCGGGGATGCGGTGAGTTCGGCCAGGACCCCTTCCGGGTCGGCCACAGCGGCCCCGGTCACGGCAAAGCGGGTGATGGCCGTGGAGGGCAGGCGTTTTTCAAAAGGCAGGACAGCCCTTTCCAGGGCGCTCACCAAGCCCCGGGCACCGGTTTTCTCCAGGGCGGCCTCCTCGGCCAGGAGCCTCAGGGCCGCATCCTCGAACCGCACGTCGATGCCATAGGCCGCGAAATCCAGCTTCTTGCCCAGGATGATGGGGTTGTTGGGGTTCTTCAGAATCTCGTAAAGGTCCTGGGGAGAAAGCTCATCCAGCACGGCGGTGACGGGCAACCGCCCCACGAACTCGCTCTCAAAGCCGTAGGCCACCAGGTCCTCGGACCGGACCTGCTGCAAAAGGGAAAGATCCGCGTGCTGGCCGCCCACGCTGGCCGAAAAGCCGATGCCCTGGTCCGCCACGCGCTTCTTGATGATTTTCGCCAGATCCGAGAAGGCCCCGCTCATGATGAACAGGATGTTTTTGGTATTGATCTTGGAGGATTCCTTCTTGCCGCTTTTCCTGAACCGCTCGAGCTCCTGGATCATGGAAACCGGGTCATGGGGAACCTTCAGGTCCACCTCGGTCTCCTCCATGGGCTTCAACAGGGCCCGCTGGACCCCGGTGCGGGACACGTCCGCGCCATGGTGGCCGGCCGAGGAGGCGATCTTGTCGATCTCGTCGATGTAGATGATCCCGCATTGGGCCCGTTCCAGGTCCCCGTCCGCCTCCCGCGCCAGGTCCCGCACCAGGTCCTCCACGTCGCCGCCCACGTAGCCGGTTTCGGAGAACTTGGTGGCGTCGCCCTTGACAAAGGGAACCCCCAGGCGCCGGGCGATGAGCTTCAACATATACGTCTTGCCCACGCCCGTGGGGCCCATGAGGAGCACATTGTTCTTCACGCCCCCCACCAGCTCCGGGCCGTCGTCTCCCGTGTCCCGGGCCAGCTTCACCCGGTTGTAGTGGGTGCAGATCTTGGTGGCCAGAACCGCCTTGGCCCGGTCCTGGCGCACGATGTACTGGTCCAGGTAGGCGGAGAGCTCCTCGGGTTTCATGGAAAAATCCATGCCCGGGGCGGGCCGGGGCGGAGGATCGGTCCGCTCCCCGTCCTCGTCCGCGTCCTGGGCCTGGGAAAGGGCGGCTACCCGAACCCGGTTCCCAAACCTGGTTGAGAGAAACTCGTTCAATTCCTTTTCCACTTCCTCGGGCCGGGGGATCTTCTCATCAGTCACGTTCATTGTATCATCATCCCTATATGGAAAAAATATGATTTCCGGGGCTTTCCTGACGCCGGGGGAGCCCATCGGGCAGGGCTCCACACCTTCAAACAATAAGGATGCGAGGGGCTTATGCAAGATGCAAGCTTGACGGGCATTGACCCGGGGCCGGGAACACGGTTTACTGGAACCCTCGCACTTGCATCTCCCCTGGCCCTTCCGCGCTGAAAGGAGGTTTCCCCGTGAAACCCGTTCCTGTCCCCCTATGCGGCCTCCTGGCCCGGGTTCCGGCCCTGTTGATACTGCTTCTCGCCTTGGCCTTCGCCCTGGCCGTGGCCGCGCCCCAGACGGCCCTGGGCGCGGAGGAGATCCTTTTTTTCGAAAGCATCGTCCAGGTCCACGAGGACGGCCGCCTCACCGTCACCGAGACCATCCGGGTACGGGCCGAGGGCGCGAAGATCCGCCGGGGCATCTACCGGGACTTCCCCACCACCTACGAAAACCGCCTGGGGGAAAAGGTGCGGGTGGGTTTTTCGGTGAAGGACGTCCGCCGGGACGGACGGACCGAGCCGTTCCACACGGAGGACCGGGAAAACGGCGTCCGGGTGTACATGGGGAAAAAGGCCGTGCTCCTCTCCCCCGGAGAGTACGAGTACCTGTTCACCTACGAAACCGACCGGCAGATCGGGTTTTTCGAGGATTTTGACGAGCTGTACTGGAACGTCACGGGCAACGACTGGGCCTTCCCCATCCTCCGGGCCGAGGCCTGGGTCCAACTCCCCCGGGGAGGCGGGGCACGGGTTGTGCGGCAAGCGGCCTACACCGGCCCGGCCGGGGCCAGGGGCGAGAATTTCACCTACGAGGAGCCCGAACCCGGCCTGGCCCATTTCACCGCCACCCGGCGCCTGGCCC
>JAHJUF010000413.1 GCA_018829095.1 Pseudomonadota bacterium
CCACCCGGACATCCTTGCGCCTGACCTCTTCCTCATTGTGCAAGGAAGCGCGGCTCACCACGACCCCGCCGATGTTCACGGGCTCCAGGATGGCCACCGGGGTGAGCACGCCGGTGCGCCCCACGGAAACCTGGATGTCCTTCAAGCGGGTGAGTTCTTGAGAAGGCGGAAACTTCCAGGCCAGGGCCCAGCGGGGGCTCCGGGAAGTGGCCCCCAGGGCGTCCTGGAGTTCCAGGGAATCCACCTTGATGACCAGGCCGTCCATTTCAAAGGGTGCGTCATGGCGTGAGGCCAGGAGTTCCTCGTAAAAGGAAAGCACCTCCTCCAGGCCGATGCCTCCCCGGCTGCCCTCCAGGTTCACGGGAAGGCCCCAGTCGGCGAGCGCCCGCAGCATCCCGTACTGGGAATCAAAGGAAGTTCCAAGGACCTGGCCCACTCCGTAGCAAAACATGTCCAGGGGACGTTGGGCCGTGATGGAGGAATCCAGCTGCCGCAGGGAACCGGCGGCGGCGTTGCGGGGGTTGGCGAAAACAGGAAGCCCCTTTTCCAGGCGCTCGCCGTTGATTTTCGCAAAATGGAGCTTGGGCAGGAAGACCTCCCCCCGGACCTCCAGCCTTTGGGGCACGCCCTCCCCTTTCAGGACCATGGGAATTCTGCGGATGGTGCGCACGTTTTCGGTGATGACCTCCCCCATGTACCCGTCCCCCCGGGTGCTGGCCTGGACCAGGACGCCGTCCTCGTAGACCAGCTCCACGGCCACCCCGTCCATCTTGGGCTCGGCTGTGTACCACACCGGCCCGGAGGTCTCCAGGGCCTTTCGCACGCGCTGGTCAAAGGCCTGGATCTCCGAATCATCAAAGGCGTTGTCCAGGGACAGCATGGGAACCGTGTGGGGTGCGCTCTCGAACTTTTCCAGGGGCGGGGCGCCCACCCGGCGGGTGGGGGAATCCGGGACGGCGAGGTCCGGATATTGCGCCTCCAGGTCCTGGAGGCGGCGCATCATGCGGTCGTACTCGGCATCGGAGATCTCGGGGGCGTCCAGGAGGTAGTAACGCTCGTTGGCGCGCCTGAGAGCATCCTGGAGGCCTTGAGCCTCCTTCAGGATTTCGGCTGGGGGGAGTTTCGGCATAGGGAACCCAGGGCCAGGCGGGCGATTTTCCGGGCTTCCCGGAAATCGGGAGAACGGAAGCCCGGGTTCCACCGGCCGGTGAAGAGTTCGTCAGATACCAGGAGGGCGGCGGCCATGCTCACCTGGCGGTACCGCGCCACGGTGAACAGGGCGCTGGTTTCCATATCCACGGCCAGGGCGCCCTGACCGGCGAACCGCCCGATCTTGGCCGGGGTCTCCCGGAAAGGGGCGTCCGTGGTCCAGACCGGTCCCCTCGTCACCCCGGTGCCCGATTGCTCAAGGGCCCCGGCCAGGCGCATGGCCACGGTTTCCGAGGGATGGGACAGAGGGCCCACGTCGTTTTCCAGCAGCCGGGCCTGGGAGGCTTCATCGTCCGTCATGAGGTAGTGGGGCGAGGTGCCCTCGTCAATGAACCCGGAGTTGGGCACCAGGACATCCCCCACCCGGAGATCCGGGGAAACCGATCCGCACCAGCCCAGGTAAAAGACCTCCCTGGCCCCCCAGGCTATCAGGGTCTCCAGGATCATGACCGCATAGGGGGCGCCCACCACCGGCCCGGCCAGGGCAAAGGAGTGGCCTTCCCCGTTGGCCCGGGAAATGCGGCTCATGATCATGGACTGAGCCTGATCCCGGGCCAGCCCCAGATCCCTGGAGAGGTCTTCCATATCCCCGGCCGAACTCATCAGCACCAGCCGGGGACCCACCTTGCCCCCTTTTCCGGGGGGCGGGGGCTGGATGATGGCGGAGCCGGCGGCCGGAAACGGATTATTCATGACATCTGCTTCCTCACTGAGGAGCGATCAGGTTGGTAAGCTCCTCCTTCACCTCATCGATGATGTCATAGAAAAAGGAAAGATCCTCCAGGGAAAGTCTGCCCGCCTTGCGCTGGCTTTCATTTCCGTCCTTCTTGATGAAGACCCGGGGCCCGATCTGGATCTTGGGGTCCGAGGTGTCGTACTGGTTGATGGAAACAATCAGCCCGGTCTCTTCACTTCTCCAGGATTTCAGCACCTTGTCCTTGTCCGTATCGTAAGGCATATTCCACTCCAGATCCTGGTTCAAGTCCCAGGGGAAAAACGGTTTTATGTCGAGATGCGGGAAAAATCGGCGAACCGGGCAAAAAGTCCGGCGATCTCCCCCAGAAGGGCCAAACGATTGGCCCGCTTGGCCGGGTCCGGGTCCATGACCAGAACCCCGTCGAAAAAGTCATCCACCGAGGGTTTCAGGGAAGCCACCGTCCTCAGGGCTCCCTCCACGTCCCCGGTTTCCAGGAGGCCCAGGGCTTCTTCCCGGGCCCGGGAAGAGGCGGAAAGCAGCTCCCCTTCACAGGCGTTTTCGAACAATCCGGGATCAGGCGCAACCGATTTGTCGTACTCCCCCTTTTCCCGGGCCTGGCGGATGATGTTCACCACCCGTTTGAAGGCGGCAGCCAGTTCCTGAAAATCCGGCCGGTCTTTCAAACGGGACAGGGCCCGGGTGCGTTCCCACAACTCGGGCACGTTATCCGTTCCCGCAGCTGCGGCGGCGGCCACGATGTCCCGGGGGTTCCCCCTTTCCACCAGCATCTGGATCATGCGGTCGGAAAGGAAGGCCAGAATTTTTTTCCGGGTTTCGGTCAGATCCTGAGTGGCCTTGTCCGCCACCAGAGAAATCCCCCGGTCCACCAGTTCGCCAAGGGAAACGCCCCGTCCCCGCTCCAGGAGGATGAGGACCATCCCAATGGCCTGGCGGCGCAGGGCATAGGGGTCCGAGGCCCCGGTGGGAACCAAGCCCACGGCAAAGCATCCGCACAGGCTGTCCAGCTTGTCCGCGCAGGCCAGGGCCGATCCTTCCGGGGTTTCGGGGAGGCGGCCGCCCGCGTGGATGGGGCGGTAATGCTCCTCCACGGCCGTGGCCACGGGCTCGGCCTCGCCATCGGCCAGCGCGTAGATACGCCCCATGATCCCCTGGAGTTCCGGAAATTCCCCCACCACCTCGCTCACCAGGTCCACCTTGCACAGGCGGGCCGCCCGGGCGGCATGGGCCTTCACGGCCATGTCCCCCGGCGCCATGCGTTCCGCGATGAATCCCGCCAGGTCTTCCAGGCGGCCGGTCTTTTCCAGCATGGTGCCCAGGGCGGCCTGAAAGAGCACACCCGAAAGCTTTTCCGCCCGGTCCTCCAGGCGATGCTCGCGGTCAGCCTCGAAGAAAAACCGGGCATCGGACAGCCGGGCCCTCAACACCCGCTCGTGGCCCCTGGTGGTCAAGGCCGCGTCCCGGGCCGGGGTGTTGTTCACAGCCACAAAACAGGGAAGCAGCTCGCCGTTCTCGTCCACCACGGAGAAATACTTCTGGTGCTTGGCCATGGCCGTGATGAGCACGGGCCTGGGAATCTCCAGGAATTTCTCGTCGAAACGGCCTCCAACAGCTACCGGGTATTCCACCAGGTTGGTAACCTCGGCCAGGAGGCGGTCATCCGGGAGGGGAACGCCTCCAAGATTTTTGGCGCGCTCTTCCACTTCCTTCTCAATGATCCTCTTCCTCTTTTCCGGGTCCGGCACCACCCAGGCGTTGGAAAGGAGTTTTTCGTAATCTTCCGGGACCGTGAGGGGGATGGGCTTGGCCTGCATGAAAAAATGGCCCTGGATCTTCTTCCCGCTCTGGATGCCATTGAAGGAAACGGGAATCTTCCGGCTGCCCAAAAGAGCGGTGAGGCTGTGGACGGGCCGGGCAAAGGCCATGGGGCGATCCGCCCAGCGCATGGACTTGGGAAAGGGAATGGCCCGCAAGGTCTCCTGGAGGATTTCGGGCAAAAGCTCCCGGCTGGGACGGGGAGTCTCGGTCCTCACGGCCACCAGGTATTCCCCTTTTTCCGTCTGCTCCCGCCGGAGTTCCTCCAGGGACACCCCCGCCTTTTCCGCGAACTTGACGGCGGGCACGGTGTAGCCCCCGTTCCCATCGATGGCCACCCGCACCGGGGGCCCCACCAGGGTTTCGGTCATGGCCTCCTGGTTGGGGGCCACCTCCCGAACCAGCACCGCCAGACGCCGGGGCGTGCCAAAGGTGTTCAGCTCGCCGTGGCGGATGCGGGCCCGGGAAAGGCGTTCGGCCAGTTCCCGGGACATGGCCGCCAGGGCGGGTCCGATGTACCCGGCGGGAATTTCCTCGGTTCCGATTTCCAGCAAAAGAGAATCCATGAAATCATTCCTCGCGAGGGGCCCTCAAGGCCCCTGGAAGACATCGTATCCTATGGCTTACGCGCAGGCCTCCCGGGGAGCCAGGAGGGGGAATCCCAGCTTCTCCCTCTGGTCCAGGTAGGCCCGGGCGCTCTCCCGGGCCAGCCGCCGGATGCGGCCGATGTAGGCCGTGCGTTCGGTGACGCTGATGGCGCCCCGGGCGTCCAGGAGGTTGAAGGTGTGGGAGCACTTGAGGCAAAGCTCGTAGGCCGGCAGGACCAGTCCGGCCTGGATGCACCGGAGGGACTCGGCCTCGTAGTCCTGGAAATGGGCCAGGAGCATGGCCACGTCCGCCTGCTCAAAGTTGTAGGTGCTCTGCTCCACCTCCTGCTGGAAATGGAGGTCGCCGTAGCGCACCCGGCCGTTCCAGGAAAGATCGTACACATTGTCCACGCCCTGGAGATACATGGCGATACGCTCCAGGCCATAGGTCAACTCGGCGGTAACCGGCGAAAGCTCGATGCTCCCCGCGTGTTGGAAATACGTGAACTGGGTGATCTCCATGCCGTCCAGCCACACCTCCCAGCCCAGGCCCGAGGCCCCCAGGGTGGGGGATTCCCAGTCATCCTCCACAAAGCGGATGTCGTGGCCCAGGGGGTCCACCCCCAGGGCTTTGAGGCTGTTCACATACAGGCGCTGGACATCCAGGGGGCTGGGTTTGAGAATGACCTGGAACTGGTAGTAGCGCTGGAGACGGTTGGGGTTCTCTCCATAACGGCCGTCCGTGGGCCGTCTGGAAGGCTGGACATAGGCCACCTTCCAGGGCTCGGGGCCCAGCGACCGGAGCAGGGTCTCGGGATGGAACGTGCCGGCCCCTACCTCCAGGTCCATGGGCTGGCAGATGACGCAGCCCCGGCGGGACCAGTATTGCTGCAACTTAAAAATAACGTCCTGAAAATGCATGGCTTTGCCCAAGTTGATGGGTTTTATGATTGAATCGGGTCTGGCTTCCGGGGCTCAGGCTTCCTCCGCCCGAACCCCCTCCTCTTCCACTCGCGCCGCCAGGATGCGGGCATCCGGCTCCCGGGCCAGGAGAGGCTCCCAGGCCCGGCGCAAAGTTTCGATTTCCCCGGGCTGGCCCAGAACCCACACACATCCCCCGCCCCCGGCTCCGGTGGATCGGGCCCCGCAGCCCTGGGCGCGGGCCGCATCCACCAGGCTCGCGCAGGACTCGTCCAGCACCTGAGGGGTCATTTCCCGGCGCAGATCCATCTCCTGATTCATGGCCGTTTTGGCGTCCTCCCACTGCCTGTTTTTCAGGGCGGTGGCAAACTCCCGGGAAAGCTTTATCACCCTCTCCCACTGGCCCCGGGTGCGGCCGGCCAGAAACTGCCGGCTCCACTGGCCGTTGATGTCCACGGACTCGTGGGGCGCGCCGCCATAGGCCACCAGGAGGCAACGGGAAAGCTCCTCCGCATCCCGGCCCGACAGAAGGGGTTCCCGGACAAAGCCTCCCCCTTCTGGCTGGCCGGTCCATTCCCAGGCGTTCACCCCTCCATAGGCTGCGGCCAGCTGGTCCTGAAGCCCGCACACCACCCCAGCCACCGCGCTTTCCACCGCGTGGGCCAAAAGGACCATGCCCTTCAAGTCAGGGACCGGCAAGCCGGACAGGGACAAGGCCCGGGCAAAGGCCGCGATAACGGCCACGGCTGCCACCGAGGAGCCTCCCAGGGCGCTTCGGGGTGGCGAGGCGGACTCCACCGTGAGGCAGACGCCCGAAGCGGCAAAACAGTCGCAAAGGGCGAACATCATGCCCAGGGGGTGGTCGTAGGGCGCGCTCC
>JAHJUF010000048.1 GCA_018829095.1 Pseudomonadota bacterium
CCGGGGCTGCCCCTTTTCCTGCTCCTATTGCTTCAACGCCCCTTTTCGAAGAATGACCAAAGGGCTCGGGCCCTACATCCGGACCAGAAGCCCGGAGCACGTTATCGAGGAGTTGGCCTATCTTCACCAGCGTTACGGATGCCGCCACATCATATTCAGTGACGATGTGTTCACGCTGAGCCGAAAGTGGATATTCGATTTCGCCCAACAGATGGCCCGGCTGCCCATGACCTACGACATCGCCACCTGCGCCCAGTACCTGGACCGGGACGTGGTCCGGGCGCTGGCGGAGTCCGGGTGCACTCTGGTGGGCATGGGTATCGAAACCGGAGATGAAGCGTTGCGGCGTGGGCTTTTGAACAAGAAACTCAAAAACGAAGAAATCTTTCGCGCCGCCAGGGAACTTGCGAGGGCGGGCATCCAGGTCCAGACCTACAACATGATCGGATTCCCGGGTGAAACGTTGGATCATGCCCTGGAAACCATCCGGTTCAACCAGAGGATCAAACCGGACTATGCCTTGTGCTGCATTGCCACTCCCTATCCGGGCACGAGCCTTTCACAGAGATGGACGGCCATAGAGGGAACAAGCGAAAAGGAAATCCTGAGTCTCGTGGGGAAAAGTTTTTTCCACAGGAGCCTTTTGCCCGGAAAGGAAGCCCGGCTTTTCACCAACCTCCAGAAGTTTTTTGCCCTGGCGGTGCGGCACCCTTCCCTGGAGCCTCTGGTCCGGCTGCTGGTGCGTTTGCCTCCCAATCCCGTCTTCCACGAATTTTTCCAATTGTACCATGGACTGCACATGATGCGGAGGCTCAAGGCGAGCCCCATCTTCGCTCTTTCCCTGTTTTTCCGGCTGCGGAGACACTTTTGAATCATGCCCTGCCGCCCCCGGCGCGTCAGTGTTCCCGGACCAGGTAGTAATAGGTCATGGACGCCTCGGGATCAAAGGTCAGGTTGATTCGGAAGAAATCCAGGCTTTTTTTTCTCTTCACCTCGTATCCGTGCTTCCCCTCCATCAGTTCCTTCAGAATCTCTCCTTCCTTTTTTTCCTCCGAACCGGAGGGGAACTTGAGGAAATTGAAGGCATAGGAATCCAGAAGAAGCACGGATTCCGGCTGGCGGGCCAGGATGTCCGAGGCCGGGTGGCCCGGGTTCAGGCCCTGGCCTTTCACCCCGGCGTTGGTGATGAGCTTCACCGGAACCACCCCCTGGCCATCCTCCGAAGCCGGTCCCGACATTTCCACGCCCACCGTTATGATTCCGGCGATCATGTCCAGGTTGCTGGGGTATTGGGCGGCGCTCATGCCCAGGGCCACGAAAACCGCCAGGACCCCTCCGGCCCGGAACCCGGCTGACCGGGAACTTTCCAGAAGATCCCGGTACAGGAAAAGGCCCGCCGCGATCACGAAAGGCATCATGGGCGAAAAGAACCAGGACGCCCTGCTCCAGGTATACAGGGTGGTGGCGATGAAATAAGGCGCCAGGGAAGCGCCCCAGATCCACAGAAACTCCCGGGGGGGGCTTTTCCGGACGGTAGCCGGGAAAGCCACGACAAGGTTCCACAGCCCCGCGGCAAAGGGCAGGACAAAGAGGAGCCCGTAGCTCCACCTGCCATAGGGAAAGGTCATCCACCCGGGCACGGACCGCAGGAAGTTGGGAAAGGGCAGGAAAGCCGCTTCTCCGGTCACGAACCAATCCGGCCTTTGTCCGAAAAGGGCGTTTTTCCCAAAGATCAGCAGCACCACCGCGAAAACCGCCGTGAACACCCAGGGCCTTGCGCTGAAAAGCATGTTCCGCGCCATGTTCCGCCATTGGGCGATCCCCTCCCACTCCCCGGCGGTCCAGGCGCAGAGCCAGATGGCCATGGGCACGGGATTGTACTTGGTGCTCACCGCCATGGCCGAAAGAAAAGCGGCCAGGGCATGCCACAATAGCGCCCGGGGTTCTTGCCGGATGCGGTGGGCCACCAGGAGGGAAAGGAGGATCCAGACCAGGGTGAGGGATTCGGTCTTCACCACCGCTCCCGAGTAGTAGATGGCCGGGGAGAAGGCAAAGAGGAACGCACCCAGAAGCGCGTAAAACGGCCGGAAATACAGCCGGAGCGCGGCGAAGAAAAGGAAGATGTTGATCAGGTAGAGAAGGTGGTTGGCGAACCGGGCAGCGTCCAGGAAACCATCGGGCTTGAGCTGGCCCAGGGCATGGGCCGCCCGGAAGACATAGGAGTAGAAGAGGTAGGTGAATTCCGGGTAGTGGAGAAGGGGAAGGGGGTCTCCCATGAGGTGGCCCACCGCCGGGAGAATGATGGAATACTCGTCGTACAGCTCGCGGAAGCCGGCCGCGCGTTCTTGGGCGGAAAAGGCCGCGGTCAGGGCCACGCCCGCCAACAGGACGATGACCGCCACGTTTTTCCAGGAAAGGTTGAGCGGTCTGGGCATGCTCCGGAACGTGAATGGAGGAAAAGGAATAAGGAAATGGTTCAGCCGCCGGATTCTCCCGTCCCCGGCACGATGGTCCCCATAATACAGGGCCAAAGGCGGCAAGTCCAGGTTCCAGGGGACATTCCCGGCCTGTGAAATCCTCTTGGCCCTATGCCTCTTTTTCCATGACCAGCCGGCACATGACGCCAACGAAGCTTGCCTCTCCTTGGCGAAAGGCGCTTTTTTCGGCCAGTTCGGCCATGTCCGCCGGGCTGTAGAAGGGCTCCTCAAAGGAGTGGAGCCACAAAAGGATGACCCGCATGCGGCCGAATCGCCCGGCTGCCTGTTTCAGGATTTCCCGGGGGGTGTGGGTCACCAGGTCGTAAACCAGGGCCCGGCCTCCCGGGGCCAGCACCCGGTGGATTTCGTCGAGCCCTTTTACCGGGTCCTTCCAGTGGTGCATGGAACCCGTGCTCACCACCACATCGAAAAAGCCGTCCTCGAAAGGCAGGTCCTCGGCGTTGCCCAGCTCCATCCGCGCCTGCCCGCCCAGGTTTTTTCCGGCCTGCTTCACCATGGCGGGAGACACGTCCAGGCCCACCAGCTCCAGGCCGGGGGCCTCCCTGGCCAGATGCCCCAGGAGCCAGCCCGGGCCGGTGCCCACGTCCAGAAGCCGCCCGGTCCGTTGGATGGCCGCCACGTCCCGGGCGCAAAGCTCGTAGTGGTGCTGGAAGATTTCCATGGAGGACAGGGCGTTGTAGACCCTGGACATGGGCCAGGGGATGCCTTCCGGATGGAACCGCTTCAGGATTCTGCGGGGGATCGACAGCATGGGCATTTTCTTCCGCGCCGGGGGGGATGCCAGCCGGGCAAGTCTATTCCCGGATTCCTCGGGCCGTTGAAATATCCGCTAAGACAGCAATTCGGCCAGGCGGTCCGCCACCCGGGCGGGCTCCCAGGAGCGGGTCGTCAGGACCAGTTGGTTGGCGTTCTTCCTGGGGGGAGAGCACAGGGGGGCCAGGTTGTCGAAGAACTCCTTCGGGTCCAGGACGGCCTCGGGCGCGAACACGCCCCGGCGGGTGATCCGGCCCCGGGCCATGAGGCTCGCCCCCACAGCCAGGGGCACGCCCGTGGCTCCGCCCATGCCCCCGGCCGGGGCCGAGGTCACGAGGACTCCCACCGAGGCGGGCTGTCCGTCCTTTTTGCCCCGGGCCAGGGAGAAGAGGGGGGGCAGGCCGTGGCCGCCTTCCATGACCATTTCGGCCAGCATCCGCTCGGTATTTTTTTCAGGGTCCGAGGGCCCCTCCAGCTTTTCCGCCAGCCGGGCCAGGGCCTCCACGGACAGGAGCCCCGCGTTCACGAACAGGCCGAGGAACTTCAACATCCCGACATTGTACCACTGGGTGGTCATGACGTTGACGCTCCGGGTCAGTCCCGGGAAGGTTCGGGGCAGGGTCACGGACTCGGGGTGCCCCACGGTCCAGGCCGTGCTTGCACCCATGCCGGGAAAATCCAGGACCACCCGGGTCAGGGGCCGGGTTTCGGTGTAGGTCCCGTTTTCAAAGCCCCGGATGGTTCCCGTGAGCTGGTGGATGCCGTGGATCATGGCCGCCGAGACCTTGGGACCGATCCGCTCCGGCCGGGCGGCGTCGAGATCCCAGCCCGTGTAGATTTCCAAGGTCTCGTCCAGTTCTCCCACGGCCGTGGCCGCCAGGAGGTTGGAAACCCCGGGGCTGGCCCCCAGGCCCAGGATGGCGGTGATCCCGGCCTCCCGGGCCTTGTCGGAAAGGGCCAGCATCTCCAGGGTGGGCTCCCAGTCGTCGTTCAAGTCCAGGTAGTGGCAGCCGGTTTCGATGGCCGCGTCCAGGACCCGGACCCCGAAGCGGAAATAGGGGCCCGTGGTGTTCATGACGATATCCGCCCCGGCCATGGCCTTTTTCAGGTCCGCCGGGTCCATGGCGTCCACCCGGGCGTGGGAAGTCTTGGGGCCGCACTCTTCCGCAAAGGCCCGGGCGCGGTCCCCATCGATGTCCGCGATGGTGATCCCGGTGATTTCCGGCAGGGGCAGCAGGGTCTTCACCGCGTACCGCCCCATCTCTCCACATCCGCCCAGGGCCAGGATTTTCATGGCTCATTCTCCTCATGGATTCGGATCAAATTTGCCCGGCTCTTTTTGAACCGTTTCTGTGGTGTTGATTTCCTTTGTTCTTGAGAGCGGCAATGTCGCGGATAGGTGGCGGAAAGAAAAAGCTTGCAGATGAAAAGGAAGACCCCGATATATATTGTTTCCGGACTTCACTTGTTGTCCAAAACCCATCTTATTTTTTTGGAAAGTTGCTCCAGATTGAAGGGCTTTTGTAAAAACCCTCGGCAACCCTGGTCAAGAAGCTTGGAAGCCTGCCCATCGAAGCTATATCCGCTGGAAAGGAGAACCCGGACGTCAGGGGCCAGCTTTTGCAGGTGGCTGTATACCTTGGCTCCGTCAATTTCGGGCATTATCATGTCCAACATCACCATATCGATCGAATCCTTGTTTTTGGAATAGATATCGATCGCCTGCTCACCGCTTTGTGCGCAAAATACCTTATAGCCCAATGCTTCCAAAAGGGCGGCGCCCGTGTCCAAGACCCAGGGCTCGTCATCAATCAGCAGCACGGTCTCAGTACCCTTGATAATTGACGCTCTTTCTGGATATTCCTCGGATACGGGTTGCCCGCAAGGAGGAAGCCAAATTTCAAAGGTGGTTTCCTGGCCCGGGATGCTCTTCACGCTAATTGTGCCGCCATGATTTTTCACTATACCTAAAGACGAAGACAGGCCCAGACCCGTTCCGTGTGAGCGCTCCTTGGTGGTGAAAAAGGGGTCGAATATTTTTTCCATGATTTCGGGTGCAATGCCGACCCCGTTGTCCAATACCGAGATACACACGTAGTCGCCTGGATCAAGTCCTATTATACGTCCTTCGTATTCATCAAGGATGCGTTCCCGGGTAACAATCCTTATGGTCCCGCCATCCGGCAAAGCCTGCCAAGCATTCATTAATAGGTTCAATATTGCCTGCTCAACCTGCGTCTGGTCCATGACAACCGATTTCACGTCTTCAAGATCTTTTCGTATTCGCACATCTTTTCTCGTTCTTCCAAACATACGGGATACTTTTTCAACCAGGGCGTTGACATCGGTGGGCCGAGGCTCGTATTTTCCGCCCCTGGCAAAACCCAGAAGCTGGTGGGTCAAGTGTGCAGCGGAGCGGACATTTTCCTCAATGCTTTTCAATTTGTCGTAGGCCGGGTTATCCGGGTCCATCTCATAAAGCAGAAGGCTTGTGTTTCCCTGTATGCCCGTTAAAAGATTGTTAAAATCATGGGCTATGCCTCCCGCCAAATTGCCGATGGCCTCCATTTTCTGTGAATGCAGGAGATTTCTTTCCAATCTCCTTTTTTCTATTTCAGCATGCTTGCGGTCAGTGATATCGGTGCATGCACCGACCCAACGTTGCGGCACCCCATTTTTGTCCAGACTCGGAATCCCTCTATCCTCCCAGTATCGCCATTTGCCGTCTTTGGTGCGGACCTTGTATTCTTCAAATATGGGTTCAGTTGTATGCTTGTGCCGTTCAACCGAGTCGGCGAGCCTTTTTCGGTCCTCGGGATGAATGAGTGCAGCCCAGCCCTGGATTGTCCGGGGAATCTCGTTGGGAGCGTATCCGAGAGACTCGTCCATCCTCCCGTACCATTCCAGAGTGTCATCGCGGGGATCCCACTCATATATGAAGTCCGCGGCGACAGCCGAGGCCAGCCGGAACCGCTCCTCGGCCCTCTTCCGATCTGTGATGTCTTCTCCTGAACTCAGGTGCCCGATGACATGGCCCGCGCCATCCCTCAGGTCTACATTGTGCCAGGCGATGAGTTTCTTTTCGCCTGATTTGGTCAAAACAAAATTTTCATAATATTTCATCGAGGTTATCTCGCCAGCAAGTATTCTTTTTGAGACGGATTTTATCTCTTCCCGGATATCTTCGGGCAGGCAGGTATCAAACCAGTTTTTGCCGAGGATTTCATCTTCCCTGTATCCCAGGACCGCCAACCCTTTCCGGTTGATCAGGGTCAGCTCTCCCCTGGAATTGATGGCGATGAAAAGCACGCCCGCCAGATCAAGGTAACGCTGCGCACGGTCTCTTTCCTTGCGTAACTCCGCCTCCATGCGTTTCAGATCGGTGATGTCGCGAACAATGCCGCTGATTTTGACGACATCGCCCTTGGAGTCGTATATGGGTATCTGGATGGTGTGAAAAAAATAGGGTATTCCATTGACGGAAAGTTCTCTTATCGCCGAGACCTTTTCTCCCTTGAAGGTTCTGTCATCCACATCGTTGATAATGGCGGCTCCTTCCGGGCTGAAAACATCCTCGGACCTTTTCCCCAGAAGATCGCTTTCCCGGCACCCGAACAGCCGGGCCATGGCGGGATTGACAAAGGAATAACGGCGATCCATGTCCTTGGTGAAAATGGAGTCCAAAGCGGTTCTTGTTATGATACCAAGCTTATTTTCAGTCTCAAGGAGATCCGCCTCGGCTTGTTTAAGCCGTGCAACCTCCTTTTCAAGCTCCTCGTAGGTTGGTTTTTCAGCCATGGCTTTTTCCTTACGAGGATGAACGGCCTGGAATCACCAGGCCGCCCACAGGGAAAGATGAAACGGAGAGCCTGCGCAGCTGATTTTTTGGAGAAACCGTTAACTGCGCGAACCACCCTATGTTGTGGTCATTGAAAAGGGGGAAAACCGCATGGGGAATGCCGCTCTCCCCGCCCAGAGAACCCGGGGCCCGATTGGATCATTATAATCATATCACCTGCCAAACTTCAATGGGAGCCGCAAGGAGGCCCGGAAAAGGACACCGGCAATTTGTCGGCGGCCCGAGGGACAAAAGGCTTTCTTCCAGGGTTTCCCGCCCTTTTGCCGCCTGCTCCCGGCCCGGTCCCGAAGGCTGTTTCGCTTCGCGTTCCGGCACGGGTTTCCAGGCCCCCCGCGGGGTTCATCGCCGCCACCACCTCATGGCCTCGACCATGGGCGAAAATCCCGCGCTTTCGTAAAGGGACCGCCCAGCGTCGCTGGTGCCGAGCTGGACCCGCCGGATGCCCATCAGGTCCGCGTGGGCCTTGGCGGCTTCCAGGATGATCCGGGCCAGCCCCATCCGGCGGAAGGTTTTTTCCGTGTACAGGGAGTGGAAATACCCCACCAGGTGGCCGGGGTCCTCGGGTATGGGCACCTGGCTGGTAACGGAGAGGGCACCGCTGGCCGCGGTTTTCCCCCGGACCTGTGCGACCCAGGCCGCGCACTGGTCGATGGGTATTTGTTCCAGGAGCTTGTCTCGGTAGGAGCGGTCCATGGCCGCGAGCTGATCGCTGTTTACGGTTCGGTTCATGATGGCGCGGATTTCCTCGAACATCCTCCGGTGGTGGGAGACCAGCGCCGGGATGTCGCAGGGTTCCGCGCGCCGGATGGAAACGTCCGCCGCGGTGGGCATGGCAGATCCTTCAAGGAAGGTGGCGGACTTCTACCTCAACATCCTCCTAAGATACTTGATCCGCCGCATGGGCGCCAGCCCCAGAAGGGCCTGGATCTGTTTCGCGTCCCGGAAACGTTTTTCCTGGCCGTATTCCTTCATGTAGCCCACGCCCCCCAGGACCTGGATGCCGTCCGTGGTGGCCTCGCAGGCCAGGGAGCAGGCGGTCAGGGACACGGCGGCGGCCAAGTGCTCCCAGGAATGTTCGCCATGGTCCGCAGCCTGGCAGGCCCGGTCCAGGGCGGCCTCGGCCATGCGGGCGTGGATGGACATTTCGGCCAGGATGCGGGTGAGTTCCGACCACTCCACGATGCGCTTGCCCCCCTGGCGGCGCTTTTTGGAGTAGTCCAGAGCCTCCCGGAACGAGCCCTTCATGAGTCCCACGGCCATGGCCCCGGCCACGAGCTGCATGGCGTCCGCCACCTGACGGAACAGGTCCGCACCGTCCTCCGGCCCGGCCAGGGGCGTGGCCGGCGTGCCGTCTATGGTCATGTCCACGGCCGGGCAGGCGTGGAGCCCCAGGGAGAACACGGTCGCGCTTTTGACGATTTGGGGGGAGTTGGCGTTCACCACGTACCAGCCGAACCCCTTGCTCCCCTCCACGGCCGCCGGCAGCACCGCCCGGGCGGCCACGCCCCCCAGGACCACGTAGGGCACCCCGCCCGTCAGCCTCCAACGGTTCTTGTTGTCCTTTTCCGCCCGGGCCAGGTGGCGGATCTCGCCGGGATTGTTGAACACGGGCGCGGCCAGGAGGACTTTTCGGGCCGAATCCTGGCCAGCCGCCTCCTCCAGGGTTTTTGCCTCACCGGCAGCCAGGAGGAGGCGCTGGGCAAAGGAATTGGTGAACAGGATTCCGGCCATGGAGGCGTCCACCTGGCAGAGGCGGTCGCACACCACGCAGAGGTCGGTGATCCCGGGGCCCATGCCCTCCATGGACTCGGGAAGGGCGAGGTGCAGGAACCCCAACTCCAGGGCGGTTTCCAGGGCCTGGTCAAAGAACGGCCCAAAGGGAAACTTGTCGTTCTCCTCCCGGTCCGGCAAAAGAGCCTTGTTGGCGAAATCCGTGGCCGCGTCGGCCAGGAGTTTTTTGCCTTTGTCCCCGATGGTGAGCATCCGTCCTCCATGCGCGGCGTGAGAACCGGCCCGGGCTTCCGGGAGCCGGGATTTTTCTGGATGCGGGAGCCCGGTTTCCCGGTTCCCGGCGCGGTTCCCGTCAGGCGGCCGGGCAGTCGCAAAAGGGCTCGGCCTGGCCGCAGTCCGCCCCGGCCATGCACTTGAACAGGTTCAACCGGTTCAGCTGGTTGGTGCCCTCGTAGATCTGGAGGAGCTTGGCGTCCCGGAGGTGCTTTTCCACCCGCCGGTCATGGCGGAGTCCGGCCTGGCCCATGAGCTCCAGGGCCAGGTGGCCATTTTTCACCGCCAGGTCCGTGGCCGTGAACTTGCACAGGCTGGCCCAGCCGCTGGTGCGGTGGGCTTCGCTCTCCAGCTGGTTTTCCAGGTGGGTTTGGCGGAACATCCTCGTGGCCCACCCAGAGCCGAAAAGCCCGGACAGGCGGTCCAGCAGGGGCCGGGGCGCATACTTCATGGAGTAGAAAAAGGGCGCTGAGCCCATGAGGCGAAAGAATCCATACAGGGCGTTGGCGTAGTTGGTCTCCATGTAGGTGAGGCGGGCCAGGGACACGTTCTTGTACATCTCGGCCAGGAGGCACTGGGCCCACTCGTGGTTCACCAGGAGCGTCCCGTCCACCTCGGTCTCCGAGGCAAAGGCCAGAGCCTCCTCGTAGGCCCCCCGGGCCGCCCCCGCGCCAAAAGCCCCCACCCCGGCCCGGGAGGTGGACACCACGTAGTCGATGACCTGCATGGTGGTCTGCCGGTGGGACCGGGAAAGCCCGGAGAACTGCCGGTGGTCCAGGGCAACCAGCTCGTCGGGCACGAAGCAGTCGTCAAAGACGAGCACCGAGGCCGGGCAGGCTTTCTGGCCCATCTTGCGTTCGATGCGGCCAAAGGAGAACCCCGGGGTGCCGGTCTTGACGGCCAGCATGATCGCGGTCTCGGACGGCCGGGAAAGGTCCTCGAACCCCATGGTCATGTGCCAGGTGGACAGGTGGCCGTTGCTGATGAAGATCTTGGTGCCGTTGACCTTGTATCCCCCGTCGCACCGGGTGATGCGGCAGGACATCTCCCCCCGGTCCATGAGGTCCACCTCTTCGGCGTCCGTGCCTGCCGAGGGCTCGGTGATGGCCAGGGAGATGAGGCAGGGCTCGCCTGTTTTTTCCCCCTGGGCCACCTCGGAAAAAACCCGTCTCATGATCTGGGCGTTCCACGAGGCGGACAGGGTGCCCACCCCCAGGTAATGCACGCCGATGAGGTTCGCCATGGCCAGGCACTGGGAGGAGACCTCCTCGATGAACGGGGCCATGGACATGAAGTTGTATCCCCCGCCGCCGAAGAACTTGGGCAGCCACATGGAGTACAGGCCCCACTCGTTGGCGGTTTTCACGAACTCCCAGTCCAGGTGGTCCGGGTCCTCGTGGAGCCTTGCGTCCAGTTCCAGGGCCCGGGGACGCACCACCTCCCGGGCGAACCTCCGGCCCAGGGCCATGACCTCCCGGGTTTCGGATACCATTCCGGCGGGAATGCGGGCGGATGCGTCCAGGCTGACCAGCATGTCCTCAAAGGGTGGCGGGCGCATGAAATCTCCTTGGGACTAGGGTGGAACAAAAAAGCACGTGATCCTCGCCGCCGCCGGCCCGGCCGGGAGCGCATTTTTTTATGGGCCTCAGGAACCTTTCTTGGCGTCCCAGGTGTCCGCCGTCACCCCCGCCTCCTCCAGCTTCTTCTTGATGATGCGGTGGGTGTTGGTCATGGGGAACTCGTCCACCACGCGGATGAACCGGGGGATGGCGAACCTGGCCAGCTTGCCCTGGAGGAACTCCACGAGTTCGCCGGGCTTGAGGGTCTTGCCCTTCACCAGGCGGACGCTGGCCATGATCTCGTCCTCGGCCAACTCCGAGGGCACGGCGTACACCGCCACCTCCTCCACGGCCGGGTGTTTCATGATGACCTGCTCCACCTCGTAGGCGGACACGTTCTCCCCGCCCCGGCGCATGGATTCGGTGTTCCGGCCCACGAAATAGAAGTAGCCGTCCTCGTCCACGCGCACGATGTCGCCCGTGTGCATCCACCCGCCCTTGAGCTTTTTCCCCGTGGCCTCCTTGTTCTTGAAGTAGCACACCGAGCTTTTTGTGTCCTTGACCTCGAAGAGAAGCTCTCCGGGAACTCCCGGGGGGCAGTCCCGGCCCTCGGGGTCCACCACCCGGGTCCGGCCCAGGCCCTTGCTGGCCTTGCCCAGGGAGCCCACGGGCGCGGTGCCCAGGTTCAGGATGCCCTTGCCGCCGCTGTCCACCGCGCCGTAGCCCTCGTAGATCCGCACGCCGAAGCGTTTTTCAAAAGGCTCCCACATCTCGGTGGGACAGGCGGCCGAAAGCACGTAGCGCACTTTGTTGTCCCGGTCCGTGGGTTTTTCCGGCTGCTTCATGAGGATGGGGATCACCGAGCCCAGGGTGTTGAACACCGTGGCGTCAAAGCGCCGGATCTCGTCCCAGAACCGGCTGGCGGAGAACTTCCGGGCCAGGGCCACCGTGGCCCCCACGGTCATGGAAAGGGTCACGGTGAGGAACATGGCGTTGCCGTGGCCCAGGGCAAAGGTGGTGTAGTACACGTCGTCGGGCTTCAAGGTCACGCCCCCCACCAGGCCCAGGAGCTTCACCCGGGTGGTGTTGTACGTGTAGACCACGCCCTTGGGCGGTCCGGTGGTGCCTGAGGTGTACATGATGAGGCAGAGGTCGTCCGGGCTGATGGCCGCGGCCGGCCGGGCTGTGGACACCCGGGGGGCGTAGGCTTTGGAAAGTCGCTCCATGCCGTCGGGGATGGGGATGCCCTGGGCCTCCTCCTCCACGTCGTCCACGATGACCGTGGCCAGGCGCTGTGGCAGATTTCCCAGGTCCGCCAGGCGGTCCAGCATCTCCGCGTCCAGGGCCAGAAATTCGATCTCGCTGTGGTCCAGGATATAGGCCAGACCGTCGCCCAAAAGCTCCGCGTTGATGGGCACCACGTACATGCCCAGCTTTTGGGCCGCGAAGAAGAGGTCCAGGAACCGGGGGGAGTTGCGCATGAAGATGCCCAGGCCCTTTTTGCCCTTTTTGCCACGCCCCAGGGAAAGGAGGTGGTTGGCCACCCGGTTGGCGTTCTCGTCCATCTCCTGAAAGGTGAAGTGCTCGTCCTTGTACAGGAGCATGGTCCGGTCCGGGATGCGGGCCGCCCGTTCCTCCAGGAGGTCTGCCCAGGACATGTCCCGGGCCAGCCGGCCCTGGGGCAGGGATTTGAGGTTCGCCAAAAGCGTCCCCCGCCGGGCCTCGTCAGCCAGGAAGCGGCCAAAGGAGAAGAAGGCGTTCTTCGCCAGGCGGGCCTTCTGCACGTTGAATTTTAGGTTCCGGACTTGTTTTTCCAGCATGGAGGCTCCTTCCGGCGTCATTTGGAGGGCTTTTCCAGGATGTGGATGCACATGGCGGCCTCTTCGGCGCCCAGGGCCCCTCGGCCGTTCTCGCCCATGGCCAGGGCGGCGTTTTTCACCTGGCGCGGCCCGGCTGTCCCCCGGAGCTGGGTCACCAGTTCGTGGATCTGGGCCAGCCCCGAGGCGCCCACAGGGTGCCCCCGGGAGATGAGGCCGCCCGAGGTGTTCAGGGGGATCCTGCCCGAAAGGGCCGTGGCCCCGGATTCGGCCAGGACGCCGCCCTCGCCCTGGGGGCAGAAGCCCAGGTTCTCGGCCTGGCGGAGTTCGCCGTAGGCCGTGGCGTCGTGCACCTCGGCAAGGTGGATGTCCTCCGGCCCCACCCCGGCCTTTTCATAGGCCAGCTTGGACAGGCGCTCCCCGATCTCCGGCGCGTCAAAGCCAAAGGGCCGGTCCATGCCCGAGCCCAGGATGGAGGCCCGGACCTTCACGGCCTGGCCCGAAAGCCCCAGCTTTTTCACCGTGGCCCCGGAACACAGGATGGCCGAGGCCGCCCCATCGCCGATGGGCGCGCACATGGACCGGGTGAGGGGCCAGGACACGATGCGATCCGACAGAGCGTTTTCCACCGGAACCTCGAACCGGTACTGGGCATTGGGGTTCAGGGATCCGTTCTTGTGGTTCTTGGAGGCGACGA
>JAHJUF010000414.1 GCA_018829095.1 Pseudomonadota bacterium
AACGCGGCCCGGCATCCGGACATGCATTTTGAGGCCGCAGACCTGGCCCGGGAGTCCCCCGGCCTGCCTTTTGCCCCGGAGATGGGTCTGTCCTGCGAGGTCATCGAACACGTGGACGACCCGGCGGCCTTTCTGGCCCATGTCCGGGCCTCCCTGGCGGAGGGAGGCTCGCTCTTCCTCTCCACCCAGAGCGGGAAAATCCGCCCCACCGAGGTCAGCGTGGGGCATATGTGCCATTTCACCGCCCCGGAGCTGGCTGGCCTCCTGGAGGAGGCGGGTTTTTCGGAGGTGCGGGTCTGGAACGAGGGGTTTCCCTTCCACGACCTGTCCAAGGCCCTGGCCAATGTAAACCCCCAGGCCACCATGGCCCGGTTTTCCGGGTCGGACTACGGCCCGGCCGAGCGCGTGACCAGCCTGGCCCTGCGCCTGCTTTTCCTGTTCAACTCCAGGACTCGGGGAGCCCAACTGTATGGGACGGCCCGAAAAGGCCCCGAATAAGTGGGCGCTCGCGCCCCGTGACTCCGCCTCACGACCGCTTCGGCTATTAGTGGGGGGCCTATGACCGGGTGCAACCCAGCCACGAGGTGCAGTTTACGCCCTGGATGCCCTTTTTCCAACCCGGGGACTGGAAGGGCAAGACCTTCCTGGACGTGGGGTGCGGCATGGGCAGGAACAGCTATTGGCCCATGACCTGGGGCGCGGTCGGGGGCTGCGCCATGGACCTGGACGACCGCTCCCCGGCGGCGGCGAGGCGCAACCTGGCGGAGTTCCCCACTCTATCCGTGGAAAAAAGGAGCGTGTACGGCCTGGAGGACGAGGATCTCTACGATGTGGTGTTCTCCATCGGGGTGATCCACCACATCCAGGACCCGGACGCCGCTTTGGCCAAAATGGTCCGGGCCGCCAGGCCCGGGGGGGAGGTGTGCGCCTGGGTGTCTGGTTATGAGAACAACGAATGGATCGTCCGGTGGTTCAACCCGGCGCGCAAGGCCCTGTTCTCCCGGCTGCCCGTGGGGCTCACCCACGGGCTGTCCCTGTTTCCCGCCGCCGCGCTCTGGGCCGGGCTTCGCCTGGGCCCGGGCCGCACCGAATATGCCAGGCTCTTGAAAACCTTTGATTTCCCCTACCTGCGGGCCATTGTCTTTGACCAGATGATCCCCCGGATCGCCCAGCACTGGCGCCGGGAGGAGGTGGAAGCCCTCATGAACCGGGCCGGGCTCTCCCGCATCCGCCTCCAATGGGTCAACGAGGTCTCCTGGGCCGCCATGGGCATCAAGGAATAGGGATGATGGAGATGCAAAAAGTCGTCATCCCGGCGAAGGCCGGGATCCAGGGTTTTTTTGACGCCCTGAAATAACGGGATTCCGGCCCCACGCTTTCGCGAGGGTGACAGCGGGGGGCATTCCTCTGGTCCGGAGCGGAACTCTTGCCGGGAGGTTTTGCGGTCACCTCTGCGGTTTCCCTGGTTTTCCGGTATCAGGCCCAGGACACGCGGTTGCGGCCTTGGGCTTTGGCCCGGTACATGGCCGCGTCCGCAGCCGCGATGACCCGCGGGGGATCGTCCCCATGGTCCGGGAACACGGCCGCCCCGGCGGACACCGTGGCCCCGGGCGTTTCTTCTCCCACCTGGATGTGGAGCTCCCGCTCCACCCGGGCCCGGATATCCTCGGCCCGGGCGCAGGCGTCGGCCAGGTTCGCGCCGGGGAGGATGAGGAGGAACTCCTCGCCCCCGTACCGGCAGGCCACATCCCCGTGCCGGACGCTTTTCTGGAGGAGGAGCCCCAGCTTCCGGAGGAGGAAGTCTCCGGCCTCGTGGCCGTGGGTGTCGTTGAAGGCCTTGAAGAGATCCACATCCAGCATGATGACCCCCAGGGAGCCCGCCTCCCGCCGGGCCTTGTCCGCCTCCCGGTCCAGGGTCTCCTCCATGTAGCGCCGGTTGAAGAGCCCGGTCAGGGGGTCCCGCACGGAAAGTTCCTTCAGCCTCTCCCGCAGGCGAATGTTGGCCAGGGCCAGGGCGGCCTGGTCCGCCACGGCGGTGGCCAGGTGGGGGAGGCTCTCCAGCCTCCGGACGGCCTGGCCCGGGGTAAATCTTTCCTGGGACTGGGAGAACCGTAGGTGCAGCATTCCCAGGACTTGGCCCCGGGCCACCAGGGGCGCGCAGAGCGACGCCTCGTCCGGGCCGGGGCGAACGTGGGCGCAGATTTCTCCCTCTTCACCGGGCACGGCCAGGTGGGCCGTGCCGGTTTTCAGACACTCGCAGTCTTCCGTGGCCAGGTCGGGCGGCCGGCCTCCAGGGCCCCACCAGGCTACGGCCTTGTACCGGGTCCTGGAATTGTCTTCCATGTACAGGCCCCCGGCCTCGGAGAAAAAGAGGTCCCGGACGGCCCCGGACGTGAGGTCCACAGCCTCCTCCCGGGATTCGGCGGCCTGGAGCCGGTCGGAAAACTGGTTCAACCTCTCCATGCGGTCGTTGTTTCCCTTCAACTCGTCCACCCAGCGCCTCAGGCGCTCATTGGCCGCCGCCAGCTCCGCCTCGGCGGCCCGGCGCTTCTCATTCTCCTCCACCAGGCTCTGGTTCTTCTCCCCCAGTTCGGCCGTGCGCTCCCGGACCTTTTGGTCCAGGTCCCGGATGTTTTCCTTCAGCTTGGCCACCATGGAGTTGAAGGTGCCGGAAAGGCGGCCGATTTCGTCGTTGCCCCCCAACTCGCAACTGGCCTCCAGGTCGCCCATTTCCACCTCCATGGCCACCTGGGACAGGCGGCGGATGGGGGCCAGGAACCGGCCGATGGAAAGCCAGGCCAGGTACAGGATCATGCAGGCCAGGACTGCGAACAGAAGCCCGATGGCCCAGCCCAGGGTGCGGAGGCTCCCCTCCACCTCGTCCGCATCCATCCAGACCGCCGCGTAGCCGCCTTCCCCGGCCAGGCGCCGGGCCCAGGCCGCCCGTCGGCCCTCGTTGGGGTAAGAAAGAAAGAAGGTCTCTCTGGTGTCGGCTGCCTGGATGAGATCCTGAACCAGGAGGTTGCCCGTGGCCGGGTTTACGGCTTTCAGCGCAGGCTCCACGGCGTCCCGGGCCGAGGCCGGGGCCTGTATCCGGCCGTCGGCGGAAAACAGGAAAATTTGTCCTGTGCGGGCCGGGGTCATGCCGTCCAGGGTCTGGTCCAGGCGGTCCAGGGCCTGAGCCTGGGCCTGGACCGCATCTTCCCGCAGGTCGTCCACGTACACCCCGGCCCCGATGACCCAGCCCCAGGCCGGGAAATCCCGGGCATAGGAAATTTTCTCCCGGGGCGGGCCCCCGTCCAGGCGGGGGAATCGGTAGGAGTGGAAACCGCCCTCCGGGTTTTGCCGGGCCGCCTCCACCAGGGGGGGGATGATGAGGTTCCCCTCCTCGTCCCGGATCTTGGAGAAATCCTTGCCTGCCAGGGCCGGGTTGGGATGGGCCTTCATCCGGCTTTGGTAATCCACGGCCCACAGGTAGTCCCCGTTGCCCCACCGCATGGCAATGATCTCGGAGACCGCCTGCTCCCGGGCCTCCTGGGCGGTGATGAGGCCTTCGGCCGCCATGCGGGCCAGGCACACGAGCAGGCGTTCCGCCAGCCCCACCACGGCCTTCAGGTCCTCCTGTCGCTCATGGTAGACCGCCGCCTCCTCTTCCATCGTCCGGCGGCCTGTCCCGGCCATCTCGTCCACGGCGGCCAGGATGCGGTCCATGGCCAGGCTGCGGGCCTGCCAGACCTCCCGTTGCACCGGGCCGGCGGCCAACAGGTACAGGGCCGCCGCATAGGCCGCCACAAGCACCACCACCGCCAGAAAGATTTTTCGGGAAATGCCCAAGAACATGGGGAGCACCTCGTTGGAGCGGTTTTCCGAAAAAGCTCCGATCCCGGAAAAGCCGTTCCCCTCCGCTTTTCCAGAGGGGAAATCAAGGTCGGACAAGCCGCGCAAAACCGGCTTTTCGGCAGACTTCCTGGCTGTTGCCCGTTCCTTCTATCCCATGGTGGATGCGAGCCACCGGGCCATGGCCAGGATGGTCAGGGTGGGGGGGCGTCCCGGGGAGCGGGGAAAGGCCGAGGCATCGCACACGTAGAGATTTTTCGCCCCCCGGACCTGGAGGTCGGCGTCCAGCACCTGGCCAACGGCCGCCGTGCCCCCCGGGTGGCCGCCGATGTCTTTGGCCACGGTGATGCTGGCCAGGTCCACGCCGGCGGCCTTCATGATCTGGATGCAGGCCCGGGTGCCCTTGGCGAAGAGGTCCTGGTCCCGGGGGCCGTAGGGCTTGTCGATCTTGCCGTTTCGGGTGATGCGCCCGCCGGGCTCGTCGCCGATCTTGGTGAACATGCCCACGATGCGGGACATGTGCACGGAGTTGAACAGCGCCCGGAAGGAGGAAAGCCTCATGAGCTGGGACGCCAGGACCGGGGCCGCCCCCACGGTGGACACCAGGAATCCCAGGTCCGCGAAGTCCTCGCAGGCGTAGGAAAAGGTGGTCTCGTGCCAGGTGCCTTTTTCCCGGCCAACGCCCATGACCACGCACATGGGGTCCACGAAGAACCGGTTGCCCGCCGAAACCCCCGAATGCCGCAGGATCATGGGCGTGCCCAGGCCCCCGGCGGCCAGGATCACCCTGTCCGCCCGGACCTGGGAGATCCCGTGGCGGCTCCTCTTCAGGCGCACCCCCCGGGCCCGGCCGTTCTCCAGGATCACGGACTCCACCGGCGCCCGGTCCAGGAGGCGGCCCCCCAGGGCCACGGTCTGGTCCACCATGCGCCGGGCTGTCCACTTGGCGTCCCGACGGCACCCCAGCATGCAGTCATCGCACCGGGGGTCGCATTTGGCCGGGTCGATGAACTTCATCTGGGGCTTGAGTTCGATGCCCAGGCCCGAGGCGGCCTCCAGGAGCCGTTGGGTGCCGGTCCAGCCCGCGCAGTGGCTCTCGGGCAGGGGCCGGATGCCGATCTCCTCCTTGAGGGCCTCGGCGTGGGGGACGAGATCCATGCCGCACTCCCCGGCCAGCCAGGCTGGAGGGTCGTAGGCATTGCCGTTGAACACCACGGAAGAGCCTCCCACCGTGACCCCCCGGGCCATGAGCCCGCCCTGGCGGGTGCGGACAAGGCGGGTCACCGTGCCCATGGACGCCGCCCGGCCGATGAGCCGCTCGTGCCGGGCCCCGGCCTCCAGCAGGACCACCCGTTGCCCCCTGGCCGCCAGCTCCCGGGCCACGCAGGCTCCGCCCGGGCCCGTTCCCACCACCGCCACCTCGGTTTCCAGCCGTTCCATGCACGCCTCCTTGTTCAGGATGCCGGCTGCAATTTTACTAAATGTCGGGGTGAAATACCAGGATTCCTGCCGAGGCTGAAAAATCCTCAAGGACTTTTTCCAGGGAAATGCATGTCCCCGGTTTTTCGACTCCACAAAATCCGGCGGATTTGGTAGGATTTTCCAGTTTGCCGGGGCGGCCCGCGCCGCTCCCTTCCGAGAGTTCCGGGCGGCTGTCCGCGTCCCTTCCCTTTTCGTGACCGCGCCATGATCCTCTGGCTGGCCCTTGTGGCCCTGGCTTACCTTCTGGTCACCCTGGCCGCCGCCGTGGCGGCCCACCGCCTGCCCCGGAATCCGGTGGACGACCCCCCGGACTGGGGCCGGGTCCAGGATTTCCTCCTCCCGGCCCGGGGGGGCGGTTTCCTGGAGGTCTGGAAGGTGGTGCCCAAAAACGCGGGGCCCCACGTGGCGGTCCTGGTCCACGGGCTGACCCGGAACCGGGACATGATGACCCCCCGGGCCCGGTTGTTCGGGGCCATGGGTCTGACCACGGTCATGGCCAGCGCCCGGGATCACGGCGGTTCCAGCCCCAATGCCTGGATGGATGTCGGGAAAGTGGCCGAGGACGTCCTCGCCGTGCTGGACTGGGTGGGCAAACCCGTGGTGCTCTACGGCCACTCGGCCGGGGCCGGGGCGGCGGTCCTGGCGGCGGCCCGGCGGCCCGGGGCCGTCCGGCTCCTGATCCTGGAGAGCGCCTATCCCTTTGGCCGCAAGGCGCTGTTCAAGTTCTACCGCTCCGTGGCCCCGGTGGCGGGCCTGATCCTGGGACCGGGCATGGTGTTCTGGATGGAGGTTTTCCACCGGAGGGCCCTGGGGAAGAACAACCCGGCCCGCTTGGCCCGGGCCCTGGACATGCCCGTACTCCTCCTCCATGGGGATCAGGACGAAAAATTCCCCCTGGAGTGGGCCTCCGAACTCCAGGAAGCCTTTTCCCCGGGCCAGGCCGCCCTGTTCACCGCCCGGGGGGCGGGGCACAGCGACGTGCCCGAGGCCCCGGGCTTTGCCGAGGCCCTGGCAACCTTTGTCCAGGGCCACCTCCCCCCCCAGGGGGAATTTCGGCCTCCGTCCAGAACCCTGCACTGAAAAGAGGCACAGCCCATGGAAGGCGTCTCCATCCTCTCCATCCTCCTGATCGCGGCTGTCGCGGGGGGATCGTATTTTCTCACCGGAACCCTCATCTGGCTGGCCCGGGGATGCCGGGTCCCCCTGAAGAAGGAGCTTTCCGAGGACAACTCCACCCGGAACTCCCTGACCATGCTGGCCCTGTGGGTCCTGGCGTTCGTGGGGTTCATCATCGTGAACAACTGAGTTTGCCGACCCTGCCCCCCTGGGAAAGAGGAGAAAAAATGTCCCTGGAATCGCAGGGTTCCTCTGGCAACCGATCCAACTTACCCGAATGACCGCAACCTGGCACAAAACCGGAGCGCCATGAATCCCCCAGACGGCTTTCACCCGGACCGCAGCCATCTCCCCGGGGCCTCGGGCACAGGCTGGGAGGTTCGGGTGGACCAGGAAAGGAACCGGCTTTTCCTCAACCTGGGGGCTCTGGATCTGGAACAGGCCAAGGAGGTGGTCCTGGCCATGGGCCGGTGGGTGTGGAAGCTCACCCCCGGGTACACCGTGATGAGCGACTTCACCCTGTTCCTTCCCGTGGACCAGAAGGTGGCCCTGTACATCACCCGGGGACAGACCGTGCTCCGGAAGTCCGGCATGGGCAAGGGCGTCCGGGTGGTCAGTTCGCACCTGACAGCCCTCCAGTTCTCCCGCCGGGGCAAACAGGTGGGCCTGGACGTGGACACGGTGCAAACCCTGGCCGAGGCCCGGGTGATCCTGGACCGCTGGGAGCGGGAGCAGGAGCGCCAGGCCGGAAAACCGGAGGAAAAATCGTGAGCCGGACCGGAACAAAACCCCCGCCCCTGGCCCCGGACGCGGTTGTGGAGGTGGTGGCCCCTTCCTCGTGTTTCGACCGGGAGCCCTTTGACCGGGGCATGGAAATTCTCCGGGACGCGGGCCTGGCGGTCCGGGCCGGGGAGGCGGTGTTCGCCCGGCAAGGCTACCTGGCCGGGGAGGATTCGGACCGGGCGGCGGCTCTTATGCAGGCCTGGGAAACCCCGGACGCCGGGGCCCTGGTGTGCGCCCGGGGCGGGTTCGGGTCCCTGCGGCTCCTCCCCCTCCTGGACCTGGAACGCCTGGCCCGGGCCCCCCGGCTCTTCGCGGGCTTTTCCGACGCCACGGCCCTCCTGGCGCTGCTCACCGCCCGCCTGGGCATTTCAGCTATTCACGCCCCTGTGGTGACCCACCTGGGGCTCATGGACCCAGCTGTGGCCCGGGACGCGGCCCATTCCCTGGCCGGTCTCCTGGCCGGACGCCCCGCCTTCCCCCTGGCGGCCGATCCGTCCCGGACCCTCTTTCCCGGCACGGCCCAAGGCAGGGTGCTGGGGGGCAACCTCACCACCCTCTGCCACCTGGCCGGGACGCCCTTTGCGCCGGACTTCTCCGGGGCCATTCTGTTCCTGGAGGATTTCGGCGAGGCCCCCTACCGCCTGGACCGTATGCTGACCCACCTGGGGCTTTCGGGCATGCTGGACGGCGTGGCCGGGGTGGCCCTGGGGAGTTTCACCCAATGCGGCGACGAGGCCGAGGTCCTCCGGGTCCTGACCGAACGTCTCGTTCCCCTCTCCATCCCCGTGGCCGCCGGATTCCCCGCAGGCCACGGCCCCGTGAACCTCCCCTTCCCCCTGGGCGTATTCGCCCGCCTGGACGCCAACGCCGGGGTCCTGGAATTCCTGGAACCCCTCACCGCCTGACATGCGCCCGGTGACAGGGCCAATCCGGAAAAACAAAAGAAAACCAGGGATGATGAAGCTGCAACAAGTCCTGAAGCCACTCTCAACCATCACCCCGGCGAAGGCCGGGGCCATTTTATACGAAGGGCGTTGAGGATTTCCGAAGACAGACTCGGCCCGGATCATCCCAACACCCGGAAAGTTCGGGCCAATCTGGAGGGATTTCTGGCGGAAAGGGAGCAGGCGTCCGGGGGTTAGGCGGGGAGGAGCCAACCGCTTGAAACGTGGGGAAAAAATCCCCCCTGTCCCCCCTTTTTCCAAGGGGGGGGAATCCTGCTTGGGCTTGTTTCAAAACAACGAGGCTTTTGGCAATTTGGCAAGGGCTCCAACGTGCCGGGAAAGCCCCCTCGTTTCCAAAGGGGCTTTTATGATGCAGATTTTTTCTGGAAGGGGGTTTGGGGGGAACCTCTTTATTTGCACCCCACCCGGCCTGACGGCCGCGCGGGGACCCCGCGTCGAAAAAAGAGGTTCCCCCCAAATTTTACGCTCACATAGCCCTTAACAGGCTGTTCAAAAAGGCGATATGCAAGGCGCGCGAGCCAGGAAAGGGCGAGGCGTACTATTGTACGTTGAGCCCTTTCCTGGTGAAGCGCAACGCCGCAGATCGCGTTTTTTGGCAGCCTGTCAGCACCCGATGTGGCGGCTGATTACTATTCGTTGGACTTCGCTGGTGCCTTCTCCGATTTCCAGGAGTTTCTGGTCGCGGTAGAATCGTTCGACGTTGTATTCCTTCATGAGTCCGTAGCCGCCGTGGATTTGCACGGCGTGGTCCGCCACCCGGGACATGACCTCGGAGCAGTAGAGTTTGCCCATGGCGGCTTCCTTCTCAAAGGGCCGTTTCTTGTCGCGGAGCCA
>JAHJUF010000415.1 GCA_018829095.1 Pseudomonadota bacterium
AATAATCTCTTCATCTTTTCAGGGCAGGGACCCCCAAAGCGGCCCCCTGCCCTCCTCCTTTCGATCCGGGTGTTCACCGGCAAATCCTGGCCCAGGCCCGGGACAGCCAACCCGAGGCCGCGCGGCCGGACGGGCCGACGCTTCCCACAAAGCATCCGGAGCTTCCACCCGAGGCGGCCGGGGCAGTAGAGAGAATCCCGGGGCCGCCCGGGTCCACGATGACTCCGTTGGCCAGGCCGTCCGAATCCCCGAACCCGCCGTCCTGAAGCATGAGGGTGACAGTGCCGTCCGCATGGAAGGTGGCGTGATCCGAATAGTCGTACCAGCCTTGGGTCTCGTCGTACTTGAACCACCTGCCCTGGGCAAGGATGGGCTGGGACAGGCGGAAGAGAACGCTGGCCGTGGCCCCGGGGGCGCTCACTCCCAGGGTGAAGGAAACCAGCCCATAGGGCAGGACCGCCGGGGGAGCCGGGAGACCGGTCGTGTCCATGGCCTGGATGGAAGCCACCCGGGTGACGTTGACGCAGCCCGAAAGGTCAATGCCCAGGTACCCGCTGCCTACTGCCGCCGAGAGGCTCTTCATGTTCCCCTGGACCGCATCCCAGGTGCCGTCGCCATCCAGGTCCACGCCCGGCGGGACCCGCTGGCTGTCGGCCACGCCATCCCCATCCGCGTCAGCCCCGGAGGCCATGGCAAACCCGTTCAGGTTGTCCAGGGCGAAATAAGCCGGGGTGTTCATGCCCCAGTCCCCGGTGTCCGAGGAGGTCAGGCCGAATTCCAGGGTCTTCACCGCCCCCAGGGAGGAAAGATCGAGCCAGGTCCACTGGTCCAGGATGTAATCCCCGGCCGGGTCCGGGGACCGGAAATCGGCGAGAGGAAATTCCACCGTGCCGGTGGCGGCCCCGGCCGCGTTCCTGCCCGTGACCGTCAGCAAAAACCAGTCCGGATCGGTTCCATCCTCGCCGCCGAATTTTTTGGCAAAGGCGTTGCCGTTGGCCATGGTCCAGTAGGCATAGGCCGTGTTGGTGACGTAGGTCCCGGCGACCACGGTCTCCTGGGGCAGAGTCACCGTGGGGAGGCCGCCCCATCCCACGTAGGACAGGGCATAGTTCCCCTCCCCGGAAAGGCCCGCGCCGGTGATGGCGGCATACTGGTTGCTCCATTCACCGGTCAGGCGGTCCGAGACATTGGCATAGGCGAATCCCTCCCAGGAGCCCCAATCCTGGTCGTAAGCATTGTTGAAATGGATGCCTCCGCTCACGAACCCTCCGGAAAGGTCGGAACCGTTCCAAAAGGATTCCGGGGCCAGGGCGAATCCATCCATGTCCGCCACCCCGGCCGCCGGACCTGCCTGATCCATGGCGAAATAGGCGGGCGTATTCATGCCCCAGTCTCCGGTGTCCGAGGAGGTGAGGCCAAACTCCAGGCTTTTCACCGCTCCCAGGGACGAAAGATCCACCCAGGACCAGTCCTTCACGATGTAGTCCCGGGTGTTGTCGGCAAAGCGGAAGTCCGCCAGATAAACCTCCAAGGTCCCAATGATCTCGCCAGCCGCGTTTTTGCCCGTGACCGTGAGGAGGAACCAGTCCGGGTCCATGCCCGTGGCCCCGCCGAACTTCTTGGCAAAGGCGTTGCCGTCCTTCATGGTCCAGTAGGCGTAGGCCGTGTTGTTGAACCATGCGCCGGTCACCGCCTGCTCGGTTGGCAGGACCACCGTGGGGGGACCGGCCCATCCCACGTAGGACACGGCAAAGGTGGCCGAGCCCCCCGCGCCCGAATCCGAGGCCGCAGCGTACTGGTTCCCATAACCGGGAGTCAGGTTGTCCGTGAGGTTGGAATAGGCGAATCCCTCCCAGGAATCCCACTGGGCATCGTAGGCATTGGAAAACGCCCAGCCGTTGCTGGTGAACCCGCCCGCACTGTCCGATCCGTTCCAAAAGGATTCAACGGCCAGCCCCTGCCCCACATCTTCCAGGTCCACCGCAGCCTGGGCCGATGTAGCCAAAAAGAGCGTCAACGCCAAAATGATCCATCGTTTCATGGGTATTCCTCCTTCAGTTCCTCGATTTGAACAGAATCCGTAAAAACACCGGCCCGCCGATCATGGCCGTAATGATGCCCACGGGCATTTCCGTGGGGGCCACCACCGTGCGGGCGCACAGGTCGCAAAGGGTCAGGAATCCGCCGCCCAGGAGAAAGGAGGCGGGAAGCACCAGGCGCTGGTCCTGGCCGGAGATACGCCGTACCGCGTGGGGCACCACCAAGCCCACGAAACCGATGGGCCCGGCCATGGTCACGGCGGCGGCCGTGGCGAGCCCGGTGCCCAGGAACACCTGCTTGTGCACAACCGCCACATCCACGCCGTGGCCCGCAGCCAGTTCCTCACCAAAGGCCAGTTGATTCAAGGCGCCGGAATGGCGGAACAGGAGAAACAGCCCGGGAAGAGCGAATGGCAGCAGCCCGGCCAGTTCCCGGTACCCCACCACATCCAGTCCGCCCATCATCCACCGGTCCATGGCCACAAGGAGGTGGGGGCTCACCAGATAGCGAAGGAGCATGATCATGGCCCCGCAGAGCACGTTGAAGGTCACCCCGGCCAGCAGGATGGTGTTCATGGACACGCCGTAGTCCCCGGAGGCCAGGCGGTAGATGGCCGCCATGCAGGCCAGGCAGCCTGCCAGGGTGAAAAGGTGCACGCTGGTGAAGGGCCCGATGGAGATCATGAGGGCGGGCACGGAGATGGCGGTCACGGCTCCCACGGCCCCGCCGCCTGCGATCCCCAGGATGAAAGGCTCGGCCAAAGAATTTTTCAGGACCACCTGGAGGGCGGCCCCGGAAACAGCCAGGGACCCGCCCACCAGAAAGGCCAGAAAAACACGGGGCAGACGCTGGAGAAGGAAAATTTCCGCGTCCACGCTTCCCCCCCGGCCCAGAACGGCGTCCAGGATGGCCCGGAAGGAAAGGGGCTCCGCGCCGAATAGCGGGGCCAGGAGCACCACGGCCGCAGCCAGGGTCCCGTAGGCCGCGAGGGCCCGGGCGAATCGGGCAGGGGTGAGCATGCGGGGTTTCATGCGCCCTCCCCTTCCCCGGGTCCCGGGTCCGGGATCACCAGGGGCCCCCGGCCATCCGGGCCGTCCAGGACCCGGATGCCAGACCCATAGGCCGAGGCCAGGATGGACTCGGTGATGAGACTCTCCGGCGGGCCGTCCTCCATCACCCGGCCGTCTTTCATCAGGAGCAGGCGATCCGAGAACCGGGAGGCCAGGTTGAGATCGTGGGTCACCACGGCTGCGGCCAGACCCTGGGTGCAAAGTTTGCGCACCAGGCGGAAGAAACGCACCTGCTGGTGAATGTCCATGGCCGAGGTGGGTTCATCCAGGAGCAACACCCGGGGTTCCTGGGCCAGGACCGAGGCCAGGAGCACCCGCTGGCGCTCGCCACCGGAAAGGCTTGAAAAGAGACGGTCCGCCAGATTCAGGCAGTCGGTGGCCTCCATGGACCGCTCCACCACCTCCAGGTCTTTTGCCCCCAAAAACCCGGCGCCCCGGGTATGGGGATAACGGCCCATGGCCACCGCCTCCCGCGCCAGAAAGTCCAGGTGCACGCCGGCCTGCTGGGGCAGGTAACCCAAAATCCGGGCCCTTTCCCGGCGGGGCATGGCAAAAATGTCCCTGCCCAGGGCGGTGACGCTCCCCGAGCCAGGGGGCACGAGGCCCGCCGCGATTTTCAACAGCGTGCTCTTACCCGAGCCATTGGGCCCGATGACCCCCAGGACCTGGCCTGCGTAAAGGGAAAACGACGCCCCGGCCAGGCGGAACAAGGCCCGAGGATAGGCGAAATCCACGTCCCTGACCTGGAACAGGACCGGAGAAGCATTGGCCGCATTCATGGCGCCCCTCCCTGGCCGTGAAGAACCTCCGCGAACCTGCGCGTGGCCTGGCCCACCCGGGGGCCGGGGATGAGGAGGAAATCCTCGGAAAGGACGTGAACATCCCCGTTGTCCACAGCCGGGATGCCGTGCAGCACCTGCCATTCCCCGGTGAGCCTCGCCCTCTCATCCTCGTCCAGGACCCGGCCCAGGCGGATTTCCAGGATGACTTCCGGGGCCCGGCGCAGGAGGCTTTCCTTGCTGGCTTCCGGGTAGGGAATAAGGACGTCGCTAAAAATGTTGTCCCCGCCGGCCGCTTCCACCAGCTGGCTCACGAAGCTGTTCTTCCCGGTGGTGTACAGGCTGGCCACGCCGCCGGGTTCCCTGCCGATGCAGATGAACACCTTGCGCCTTCTCTTGCCCGAGATGCTTTCCCGCACATCGTCCAGGTCGGCCCGGATGCCCCGGATGAGTTCCTCGGCCCTTTCCCGGCAGTCCAGGCGGTCCCCCATGGACCGGATGCCCGCGAAGATGGAGGGGATGGAGTCCATGTCCACGAAGAGCACGGGGATGCCCCGGCTCTTGCAGAACCGGGCCGCTTTTTCGGCCACCCCCTGGAGGATCACCAAGTCCGGGGAAAGGGCGGTGATGCGCTCAAGGTTGGGGTTCACGAAACCCCCCACCCGGGGAAATCTTTCAGCCTCCGGGGGGAAATGGCAGAAATCGGAGACCGCCACCACCCGGTGTTCCTGGCCCAGGGCAAAAGCGATTTCCGTGATGGAGGGGGCCATGGTGATGATCCGGCACGGCACGGCGGAGACTCCCGGCTTCCCATCCCCCTCACGGCCGCCCTGGCCGTTGGCGAAATGGACCACAACAGCCAGGGCCGCCACCAGGGAAATAGCCAGGAACATCCTGAATCCATTAATTTTTCGTACGAATTCTCCCATGGCGTTTTCCCAAAAAAAAATCCCTAGGCCAAAAGGCCTAAGGATTGCACCCAGCTTCTTCATCCTTGGTGGCGAACGCGCCCGGCCCGTCTCCCCGGTGACCGCGCCGAAGAAAAATGGGCCTACATGCCGGGCAGGTTTTCTGGTTCGCGGATCATCCTACTCGCCGCGCCTTCCCATTCCGCTTCAGCGAAACAGTGGCTTATCGCGGCTTTCGTCCCCACTCACAGCGGCGGGACCACGACGGATTTTCACCGTCTTCCCTCAAAGACCCTCTCGGGCACCCGGCAGGTTTTTTTGCTTCTTCCTAGGCATACTCCGGAGTTAACGAGCTTGTCAAGGGGCCTTCCTGGCCATAGCCCGGAACACTCCGGCCACGGCAAGAAGCAGGCAAAGGCAAAGGGAGATCACGGCCAGGGCGTTGGCTGCCTTCTGGGATGCGGGCATGGCAAAGGGGAAGGGGCGATAGGAGATGAAGTTTTTCAGTTCCTCTTCCTGGTCCAGGCGGAAATGATCGCCAGGCTGGCATTGGTTGGCCTCGGGGAACACGTAGCAGGCGGGATTCTTCATGTTGAAGACCCCTTCCGATTCCCCGGTCACAGGCCCGGGCCGCAGGGTCCGGAAGGGGAAGGCCTCCAGGCCGTAACCGAAAATGGCCTCGTAACAGAAGAGCTGGGAGTAACCCTGGATCATCACATCGTCTCTGTCCAGGGGCGTGACGATCTCGCCCCGGGCGTTCTGGATAGCCGCGATGTCGGATATAGCCGGAGGCGGCTGGCCCTTCTGGCGCAGGAAGGCCCCCTGGACCGCCCGGATGGGGTAGGCCTGGTTGGCGTAAAAAGACCGGTCTCCCGCCAGGTTGAGGGCCGAAAGAGCAACCAGCCCAGCGATGCACAGGGCCCAGGCGGCGGCCGTCGGCACACGAATTCTCCGGGTAGCGGCGGCCATGAACACGGGAACCGGCAGGATGTAGAGGAGTTCCCATCGGAGATACAGGGATGTGCTCTTCAGGATGGGCAGTTTTTTCAGGAGGACATGGAGGGGTTCATAATTCCAGTTCAGGAGCACGGGCAGGAACAACACCCCAGAGAGGAGCACCCACCCAGCGGCCTTCCACGGGTTGGGCCTCCCCATTCGCCGGGGTCCTTTTTCCCGAATCCACCAAGCCAGGGCTGCCGCGAAAACCAAAAGCGGCAGGAAGGTCAGGGAGTAGGAGTATTCATGGGGCTCGATGATCCACTGGCTGTTCTTCATCACCTCCTGGCCGTAGGCGTGGGCTGAGGAGAAAAACACGGATTTCACGGCCAGGGCCAGGGACTGGCACAGAGAATCCACTCCGGGAGTGGAATAGATGTCCCGGGGGAAATTTTTCAAAAACAGCATGGAGGAAAGGATTTTGGCCCCGGAAACCCCGGCGAATACCCCCACGGCCGCCGCGCCCCTGGCCACCGCGTAGACCGGGTTGAGCCCTCCCCGGATCAGGAAGAAAAGGACCACCGCAAAAACGGAGAAAAGCATCTGGAGAAACGAGGACGCCACGCCTGCGTAGATCATGTAGGAAAGGATCAGACCAGCGGCCACGGCGTCGAACACGAACCGGCCCCGGGGCCTGTTTCCCGGCGGCCGCGCCAGGAGAAAGGCCAGCCAGGGCAGCAGCATGAAGGGCTGCATGGAGAGATGCCCAATCTCCATGCGGGCGTAGTAGTAGCCGTTGAACAGGAAAATGGCCGCCGTGAACATGGCCAGCCTGGGCCCGGCCCCAAGGCCTTTTCTCGCCAGCACGTACATGCCCGCGTAGCCCAGGGCCGCGAAAAACATGATGGACAGAATGATGGCTGTGAGAGGGCTGGAGACAAAGGTCAGGAACTGGGGGATCGAGTAGTAAAGGCCCTGGTGGTTGGGGAAATAGGGAACACCCCCGCAAAAGGAAGGCGTGAACCAGGGTACCTTGAAAAGTCCGTTTATCGAGAACCAGCGGTACCCGTCCAGGAACTGGGGAAACCAGATGCAGTAATCATGGCCCAGGGTGCCGGCCTGGCTCAGAAAATCCTTGAAAAAATACTTGAAGTAAACAAGCAGGATTCCCACATGGCAAGCCCAGATGTAGGGCCATTCCCTGCCCTGCCCTGTTCCGGCTTCCCGGCTTTCACCCGCTTCCACCTGGATCATTTGCCCATACTCCGATCCTTTTCCAGGCCCCCGCGTGGCGAGCCGACCGAAAAGAGGGCCTCGCTCTCCGCCCCCTCTGCGTCCCCATAAAGGAGCAGGGATTCCTCCAGACTCTGGCGCACCATGTCCCTCAACTCGGGAGGTTCCAGCACAATGGCCTGGGGCGAAAGGGAGAGGATCCACTGGCGGATCTCCTCCAGGCCGGCCAGAAGGAAGGTCAGTTCCAGGCTCCCATCGTCAAGCTTTTTCGCTATCTGGCCTTCATGCCAGACCTTTTCCCCGGCCCAGCGCGCCCATGCCGGGGAGATGAGGATTTTCACCTCCTTCAACTCGGCCCGCATGACCTTGAAGGAATGGCGCAGGTAGTCGTCCAGATTGAAGCCGTCGGGGTTGCGGAAGGTTTCGTTCGTCTGGCGCAGCATTCGGATGCGGTCCAGGACAAAGGTTCGCACCTCCCCCCGGAGGTGGCAGAATCCGATGAGGTAGATGGTGCCCTCAAAGAACCAGAGCTTGTAAGGGTCCACCTTGCGGACCGTTTCCTTTTCGGCGTTCAGGGGCAGGTAGGCGATCTCCACGCGGAAACGCTGGGGCAGCACATGAGACAGGCGGTTGATGATCTCCCGGAACCGGCCGTAATCCTTGTAGGGCTTGATGCCCACGGAAAAGGAGGTCTGGGCGCGTTCCATGTAGGCCACCGTGGCCTGTGGCAGGGTGGCCCGGACCTTCTTGAACAGGGATTCCAGGGAATCGTAAAAAAAGGTCCCCTTGAACATTCTGCTGAAATCCCCATACAGGTGGAGGGCCATGAGTTCGGTGATGGAAAACGGCTCCGGGACCTGGAACTTGTAGTTGTCGATGAACGCCCACTTCCGGTTCCCCTCCACGCTCTCGGTGAGCAGGGGGAACCCCGCGTCCTGAAGGGCGGCCAAGTCCCGGTAGATGGTTCTTCTGGTGACGTTTTCCAGGGCGGCCATCTCCATCACGGACAGGCCTTGGCGGCTTGCCTCGATGTGCCGTAGAATCCGCCACTGGCGGGCCAGCTGGTCTCCTCGCATGTTTCCCCGGGGGTTGAAGGATTTCATAAAATCCATACCAGCCCGGGGAATGAAGGTCAATCGATTCGCATCTCAGGCTGTGGATCCACCTTGTCCCATG
>JAHJUF010000416.1 GCA_018829095.1 Pseudomonadota bacterium
ATCCCGGAAAATTCATCAACGCCAGCCTGGACAAGGCCTCGGAACACAATGAGCGCAATGCCCTGGTCATCGCCACCGACGACGGCCCGGATATCGCCGTTGTCCAGGTGGCGGGCCTGGTGGCCAGGAGGATCATCACCTGGGCCGGCCCCGGGGACCATCTGGGCAGGGGCCAGCGTTTCGGGCTGATATCCTTTGGGTCCCGCGTGGACTGCTATCTCCCCACCAACGCGGAATGCCGGGTGAAACCGGGCGACCGCGTCCAGGGAGGGGCATCCGTTCTGGGGGTCATGCCATGACCAGAAAAAAGAAAAGACTGAAGAAGAGGGACTTTTCCAAGGGCGTGTACCTGTTGCCCAACCTGGCCACATCGCTCAACCTGTTTTGCGGATTCTTCTCCGTGGTGTCTTCCTTGGAGGGGCATTTCCTCCGGGCTGCCGGGGCCATCGTGGTAGCTGGGGTGTTCGACAACCTGGACGGACGTATCGCCCGGGCTACCCGGTCCACCAGCCGGTTCGGCGTGGAGTACGACTCCCTGGCCGACCTGGTGAGCTTCGGCATGGCTCCAGCTCTTTTGGCCTACCTGTGGGTCCTTCGTCCCTTCGGGCGGCTGGGCTGGCTCGCGGCCTTCCTGTTCGTGGCCTGCGGGGCCCTGCGCCTGGCCCGTTTCAACACCCAGGCGGGAGAGTCGGACGGCAGCAGCTTCACCGGTCTTCCCATCCCGGCGGCGGCCGGAACGGTTGCATCTCTAATTCTTTTCAACGACCGCCTGGGATCTGTCTCGCCGGTGCATCCCCTGGCGGTGCTGGTGCTTCTGTACGCCCTCTCCTATCTCATGGTGTCCTCCCTCCCCTACCCCAGTTTCAAGAAAAAGGTGGAGCACAGGAGCTTCAATAGCCTGGTCCTGACCCTGTTGGTGCTCATTTGCATAGCCGCAGAACCCGGAATTGCCCTGTTCATGGTGGCGGTGACCTACATGTCTTCCGGCCCTGTTCGCTTTGCATACGGCCGGCTGAAACACTCCCAGAACGTAGAGTCTGAAGTGGCGCCTCCCACCAAGACGGAGGAAGATTCCGGGCCCGCAGGTCCGGCAGCCTGATCGCCCCTCAAGATTCTGTTTACATTCCAAGCAGATTTGTGTACAAAAGCCGCGCCGGCCCTCCCGAATGCAGAAATTTCCGGGAGGGCCGGCTCGTTTGCTTGGATGAAGGGGACGGCCATGGCGACGCTGACTGCGATTTCGCGGCGATGGCGCTGATGGGCCTCCGGTCGCGGAAAAGCAGGATAAGAGAGGGATTTCGACTATGAAAAATAGCTACAATATCGCCGTGATACCTGGCGACGGAACAGGCCCGGAGGTGGTGGCCGAGGGAATCAAGGTACTCAAAACCGTGGCCCCCATGGCCGGGGTGACTTTCAACTTCACCCACTTTCCCCTGGGAGGCGATCACTACCGGGCCTCCGGGGAATTGTTGAACCCGGAAACCGTGGAGAAGCTGAGCCAGGCGGATGCCATTTTCCTGGGGGCCATCGGCCATCCGGACGTTCCCCCGGGAATCTTGGAAAAGGGAATTCTCCTCACCCTGCGGTTTACCCTGGACCAGTACATCAACCTGCGCCCTGTGAAGCTCTATGAGGGGGTCAATACGCCCCTGAAGAACAAGGGTCCTGAAGACATTGACTTCGTGGTGGTCCGGGAGAACACCGAGGGCCTGTACGCCGGGGCTGGGGGCGTGCTGAAGAAAGGCACCCCGGACGAGGTGGCGGTACAGGAGTCCATCAACACACGCAAGGGCGTGGAGCGGTGCATCCGCTTCGCCTTTGAATACTGCAAAAAACGCAACCGGAAAAAGAAGCTGACCCTCTGCGGCAAGACCAACGTTCTCACCTATGCCTTCGATCTGTGGGATCGGGTCTTTTGGGAAGTGGCAAAGGAATACCCGGACATCGAGGCCGACTACGCCCACGTGGATGCCATCTGCATGTGGATGGTGAAGAATCCCGAATGGTTCGACGTCATAGTGACGGACAATATGTTCGGTGACATCATTACGGACCTGGGGGCCATGATCCAGGGCGGCATGGGAATCGCCGCCGGAGGCAACATCCATCCCCAGGGCGTTTCCATGTTTGAGCCCATCGGCGGCTCCGCGCCCAAGTACACGGGCCAGGGCATCATCAACCCCCTGGCGGCTATCGGTGCAGCCCATCTCATGTGCGAAACCCTTGGACTTTCCGAGGCAGGCCAGTGGATTGAAAACGCCTTGATGAAGGTTCTCCGGGAAGACATCAAGGACGTGGGGGCCGGCAAAATGGGGCATTCCACCAGCGAGGTGGGTGACTTGGTGTGCGAGGCCGTCCGGTCACAAAAGAAAAGCTGAGGGGAGGGAAGAAAATGGCTGACAAGCATTTCAACATCGCCGTGGTGGGAGCCACGGGAGCCGTGGGCAACACGATGCTGGCCTGCCTGGAGGAACGGAATTTCCCCACAAAATCGGTCCGTCTCCTGGCTTCGGAACGGTCCCGGGGCCGCAGCCTGCCCTTCCGGGGTGAGCAGATCGCCGTGGAAGTCCTGGACAAGAATTCCTTTGAGGGCGTGGACATCGCCATCTTCTCCGCCGGCGGCGGGACCAGCAAGGAATTCTCTCCCATCGCAGCGGCCGCCGGTTGCGTGGTGGTGGACAACTCCAGCGCGTGGCGCATGGACCCGGACGTACCCTTGGTGGTTCCTGAGGTGAATCCCCACGCCGTGGCCGGGTACACGAAAAAGGGCATCATCGCCAATCCCAACTGCTCCACCATCCAGATGGTGGTGGCCCTCGCGCCCCTGCATAAGGAAGCGGTCATTGAGCGTCTCGTGATCTCCACCTACCAGGCGGTGTCCGGAACCGGGAAAAAGGCCGTGGACGAACTGGAGGCCCAGGTGAAGGCCATCGCCGAGGGCAGGCCCGTGGAAAAAAAGGTGTATCCCCACCAGATCGCCTACAACTGCCTGCCCCACATTGACCGGTTCCTGGATTCCGGTTACACCTTCGAAGAGATGAAAATGGTCAACGAAACCCGGAAGATCATGGAGGACGACTCCATCCGGGTGACGGCCACCACGGTCCGCGTGCCCGTGTTCTACGGCCATAGCGAGTCCGTGAACATCCAGACAAAGAAGAAACTCACCCGCGAGCGGGTGTGGGAGCTTCTGAAAACCGCCCCCGGAGTGCGGGTGGTGGACGATCCGGCCAACAACGTGTATCCCCTGGCCATTGAGGCCGCCGGACAGGACCTCACCTTCGTGGGCCGCGTCCGGGAGGACGATTCCATCGAAAACGGCATCAACATGTGGATCGTCGCCGACAATATCCGCAAGGGAGCCGCCACCAACGCGGTGCAGATCGCGGAAATCCTGGCGGAGAAATACTTATAACCCCCCCACCGGGGAACAAGGATTCGAAATCAGCGAAGCGAGCCCCATGGAACGTACGCCTATCACACCCAAAGGACTGGAAGCCCTCCGGGAGGAACTGGTCAAGCTGAAGTCCGTGGAGAGGCCGAAAAATATCCAGGCCATTGAAGAAGCCCGGGCCCACGGCGACCTCTCCGAAAACGCCGAGTTCCACGCGGCCAAGGAACGTCAGTCATTCCTGGCCGGAAGGATTCAGGAGCTGGAATACAAGGTTGCCAGCGCCGAAGTTATCTCCCCGGGTAGCGGTCCCAAGGACCGGGCTGTGTTCGGAGTCACGGTGGTCCTGGAGAACACCGACACCGGCGAGGAGATCCATTACCTCCTCGTGGGGCCCGATGAATCGGACATCAAGAAAGGCCGCATTTCCGTCAAGAGCCCCCTTGGCATGGCCATTTTGGGCAAACGGGTGGACGACGAAATCAAAGTCCAGGTTCCCGGGGGAGTTCGGTCCTACTGTTTGGTGGACATCAAGTAAACAAGGAGAAAATCATGGCCCGCATCACTATCGAAGACTGTCTGAAGCGTGTGCCGAACCGTTTCGTCCTCATCCACATGGCTGCCAAAAGGGTCCGCCAGGTGCGGGAAGGCTCCGAATACCTGGTGATTTCGCCCAAGAACGAGGACATCGTCGTTGCCTTGCGGGAGATCGCGGCGGACAAGGTGTATATGCTGCCGCCCAAGGATAGCCGTCCCAAAGAGATTGAATGACCCGTTTCCGCCAGCTCCGGGGAAGCCCCCTGTCCCCATCCCTGTATCGGGCCATCAACCGCAAGGTGGGCCGGGCTCAGGTGGAATGGGACATGATCTCCAAGGGGGACCGGATCCTGGTGGGAGTCTCCGGGGGCAAGGACAGCCTTTCGCTCCTCTGGATCATGAGGGAGCGCCTGCAACGGATCCCCATCCCCCATGAACTGGTAGCCGGCCACGTGAACCCCGGATTCCCCGGGGGCTCCTCGGACCGGCTGGCCGAATGGTACCGGGACCAGGGTTTTCATCTGGAGGTCCTGCACACCCAGGACGGCCCCCTGGCCCACAGTGAAGCCAACCGGGAGAATCCCTGCTTCCTGTGCTCCCGCAGGCGAAAGAAGCACCTTTTTGAAATGGCCGATCGCCTGGGCTGCAACAAGGTGGCCCTGGGGCACCACAAGGACGACCTCATCGAAAGTCTTTTGCTGAGCATGTGCTACGCCGGGGAAATGGTCACCATGAGGCCTAAACAGGAATTCTTCGGAGGCCGCATGACCATCATCCGGCCTCTCGCCTACGTGGACGAGGAGCATCTGGTGAGATTCGCCCGGGTCCTTGGGTTCCCCAAGTTCCCCAGCGGATGCCCGTCGGACGGAAAGTCCAAACGGTCGGAAATCAAGGATCTCCTGGCCAAACTGTACGCAGGAAACCGCAAGATCAAAGGCAACCTCTTCCGTTCCATGAGCCGGGTGCGAACGGAATTTCTTTTGACGCGCTCGGACGGCGCCTCTTGAATCCCGTCTCCAAAGACATGATAGACGTCCAGAATCAGCCCGACGACCGCAACATCCCCATCCACAAAGTGGGTATCAAAAACCTGCGGTATCCCCTGAAGGTCCTGGACCGTAAGAACCGGTTCCAGCAGACCGTGGCCCACATCAACATGTACGTGGACCTGCCGCACGACACCAAGGGGACCCATATGAGCCGGTTCGTGGAGATGCTCCACGAGAGCCAGCCCGAAGTTTCCCTCAAAAGCTTCTCCATCCTGCTCCAACAGATGAAGGAACACCTCTCGGCCCAGCGGGCCCACATCGAGATCACCTTCCCCTATTTCATCGAAAAGAAGGCCCCGGTCTCCGGGGCGGCCGGGCTCATGGACTACACCTGCCGGCTCATGGGGGTGAGCGATCCGGACGACAATGTGGACATGGTACTGGAGGTCATTGTGCCCATCAGTTCCGTGTGCCCCTGCTCCAAGGAAATCAGCCGGGCCGGGGCCCACAACCAGCGGGGTGAGGTCCGGCTTGCCGTGCGGTTTGACCGCTTCGTCTGGATTGAGGACATGATCGAACTGGTGGAGGGATGCTCCTCGTGCGACGTGTACTCGGTTTTGAAGAGGGTGGACGAAAAATACGTGACCGAAAGGGCCTACGACCATCCCAAGTTCGTGGAGGATGTGGTCCGGGACATCGCCCTGAGGCTCCAGGCGGACGAGAATATCCTATGGTACTCGGTGTCCGCTGAAAACTTCGAATCCATTCACAACCACAGCGCATACGCCTACATCACGAGCGATCCGGCCCCCTACCCTGGGGGGGCAATTCCCGTAAAACCGATTCCATGACCTTTTGGGCCTTGCTCCCCGGGCTGTTCAAAAGGATCACGAACCAACAGGGAATCTTGTCCGCGCGGCGGACGTACCCCGCCCGGCTGCTGATGCCGTTCAATGTCCCGGTCTTGAACCGGACTCCGTCCTCTTCCGGCAACAACCCCGCGTAGAGTTCAAACGCCTCCAGAACCTTCATCATCTCCGTGGCGCTGATCCGGTTTTCCCGGGAAATCCCCGATCCCTCAGCCAGATGCAGCTTCCGGAGCCCCAGTTTTTCCCGGGCGAACTCCTCAAGCACAGATACGCCTTTTTCCAGGGTGGCAGGAGGCCCGAACCGTTTGGCCCCCATGGCCAGGAGAATCTGGTTGGTCATGAAATTGTTGGAAAACTCCAGGAGCCGGCGCAAATTTTCCTTGAGGTCATAGGGTGACTCAAAGGCATGGACCAAGGTGAACCGTGGTTCCACCTGCCCCAATTCCACGCTCCGGATGGTCCATCCCCCGGCCTGGCCGTAAAACCATGCGAATAGATGGCCAGCGTACAACGTGGTCTGGCGGCAGTCCTGGGTGAGGAGTACCCGGCCCTTGGGGAACCGGTTTTTCCGGATAAGTTCCCGGGCGAACGGCACCAGGGGGGTCTGGGGCTCGGCGGTCCGAAGTTCGCCGGTTTGGGGGTCGCGGGAAAAGTTCACGGTGTTGAAGTTGGCGCAAAGGGCCCCCACGGGCGAGTCGTAGGGATTGGTGGAAGAATCCGTGCCCGGAATCTCCAGAGGATTGGCAAAGAACCCATCGTCCAAAATCAGCCGGGTGCAGCCAGGTGCCTTTTGAACCAGGATTTGGGCCATGTCCTCCAGGACTTCCGAGACCAGGAGCGGGTCGCCGTATCCCTTCAGGGCGCAGGTTCCCCTGCCGTCCGCGTACATCTCCGTGACGAACCGGTGATCCGGTCCCAGGAGATGGAGGGCCGCCAGGGAGGTGAGGACCTTCAGGATGGAGGCGGGCACCCGGAGGGTGTCGGCCTGGTGGAAAAAGAGCACCCGACCATCCTCGGTCTGGACCAGGACCGAATCCGAGGCTCCCAGGAGGGCGGCGGTCCGGGAAAAAGGCTTGGAAAAGCCGGGAGAAGCTATTCCCAGAAAAAAAACCGTTGCCACAATAATAGGAAGGGTCCGGTTCTTCACAACAGATCCAGGGGTTTTCCGCCCTTGAAAAAAGATGCATAGGCCTGGCGGGTCATGTACACGTCCGCCTTGCTCACGATTTCAAAAGGGGAATGCATGGACAACACCGGCGTGCCGCAATCCACGATCTCCAGGCCCATGGCCGCCAGAAACTTGGCGATGGTCCCCCCTCCCCCGGCATCAACCTTGCCCAGTTCCCCGGTCTGCCACACCACCTTGTCCCGGTCGAACAGGCTCCGGATCTGGCTCAGGTACTCGGCACTGGCATCGTTGGCGCCGTACTTGCCGCCTGATCCGGTGAACTTGGTGACGCAAACACCATAGCCCAGCCGGGCGGCGTTCTGCTTTTCATGCACCTCCTGGTAGTCCGGGTCGAGAGCGCAGTTCACGTCTCCGGACAGGGCTCGGGAGGCGAGCAGGCACTTGCGGACGTTGCGGCCCGTGGGTTCGACCTCCGAGGTCTCCAGGACCTCCTCCACCACACTTTCCAGGAACCGGCTCTTGGCGCTGGTCTTGCCCTCGGATCCGATTTCCTCTTTGTCGAAAAAAAGCGCCAGGGCCCCATATTGTGGCTTCTTGGCCTCGAACAAGGCGCTGGCCGCTGCGAACACGCACACGCGGTCATCGTGGCCGTAGGCACCGATGAGGCTCCGGTCCAGGCCCACGTCCCGGGCCCGGCCCGCAGGCACCACCTCCAGTTCGCCCGTGAGGAAATCTCCTTCCACCAATCCATAGCGGTCATGGAGCAGGTTCAACATGGAGAGCTTGAACCGGTCCTTCACCTCGTCCGTCCCCAAAGGCAGGCTGCCCAGGAGTACGTTCAGCTTTTCACCCTCAAAGGCGTCGGAAAGCTTTTTGCCGCCCTGGACCTTCCGGGAGAGATGGGGAAGCAGGTCCAGGATGGTGAACACGGGATCATCCGGATCCTCTCCCAATATCAGGTCCAGGGCCGTTCCGTCTTTTTTCACGATCCTGCCGTGGATGGCCAGGGGCCGGGCCAGCCACTGGTGCTTGCGGATGCCGCCGTAATAATGTGTCTTCAGGAACGCCAGGTCCACGCACTCGTACAGGGGGTTCTGCTTGCAGTCCAGGCGCGGGGAGTCCAGGTGGGAGGCCACCACGTTGATTCCCTCCAGAGGACTCCGCTTTCCGGGCCGGAAAAGGGCCAGACATTTGTTGCCCAAGGGTAGACAGATCCCCGAACCTGCCTCTCCCTTCCCTGCCAAGGAAAACCCCTTTTCCCCGGCCAGGGACAGAAGTTCGACAACGGCTTCCCGCTCAGTCTTGGCCCGGTCCAGGAATTCCATGTAGGAGCCTGCCAGCGCCATGGCCGTCTTCAGCTGGGTCCTGTCCATGACGTCCCAGGCCAGAACCGGTTTGTGGAACAATTTTTTGGAAAGTTCCTGAGCTTCTTTCTTGGTCCATTTCCTGTCCATGTTCGCCTTTTCTGCCTTTCGGTTTTTCATTTTTTCAAGAACTTTCCAGGATCAGGGTCACCGGTCCCTGGTTCACCAGGGAGACGTCCATCATGGCCCCGAAGACCCCGGTTTCCACGGTCAGAGAGCCACGCTTCAAGTGGTGAATGAAGGATTCGTACAGGGGAATCGCCAAATCAGGGTCCGCCGCCTGGACAAAGGAGGGCCTGCGGCCTTTCCGGCAATCCCCCAGAAGGGTGAACTGAGACACCACCAGCACCGCGCCGCCCACATCCAGGACCGAGCGGTTCATCTTGCCCGCCTCATCCTCGAAGATGCGAAGGCCCGCGATCTTGTCCGCCAAAAACCGGGCAGCCCCTTCATCATCCCCCCGGGCCACCCCCAGGAGCACCAAAAGGCCCGGGCCGATCTCGCCCGCGCCCTCTCCCGCCACGGTCACCCGGGCCTGGCTCACCCTCTGCACCACCGCTCGCAAGGTTCTTTCCCTTCAGCGCTTGGAAGGCTTGGAGCCCAGGGCCGCAAAGGGGTTGTGGAACGGTTCCGTCTTCTTCCCGGCAGCCTTGGCCTGTTTACCTTCGGCCTTGGCCGGGGCCGGCCGATCCCCTGGTCTGCCCTCGCCCGGATTTTTCTTCATGGACAGGGCGATCCGGCCCCGGACGAGATCCACGTCCAGAACCGTGACGTCCACCTTCTGCTGCACTTTTACCACGTCTGCAGGGTTCTTGACAAAGCGGTCCGCGAGTTGGCTCACGTGAACCAGGCCGTCATTATGCACCCCAACATCCACAAAGGCGCCAAAAGCTGTAACGTTGGTGACGATGCCAGGCAGCTTCATGCCGGGCTCAAGGTCCTTGATATCGGAGATGCCCTCGGCAAAGGAAAAAGGCTCGAGTTTTTCCCGGGGGTCCCGGCCGGGCCGGGCCAATTCTGCCAAAATGTCCCGGAGGGTGGGCTCGCCCACGGTGTCGGTCATGTACTTCCGGATGTCGATCTTTTTCCGCAGGCCCTCGTTTTCCATGAGGTCCCCCACCGAGCAGCCCAGGTCCCGGGCCATGGCCTCCACGATGGGATAACTTTCCGGGTGCACCGCGCTGGCGTCCAAGGGATTTTCCCCAGCCGCGATACGCAAAAAACCCGCGCTCAACAAAAAGGCCTTGGGCCCCATGCGGGGAACGTCCAGGATGCCCTTTCGGCTGGCAAAGGGGCCGTTTTGCCGGCGATGCTCCACGATGTTCTCCGCCAGGGCGGGGCCCAGGCCGGACACGTATCGAAGGAGTTCGGCGCTCGCCGTGTTGACCTCCACGCCCACCGCGTTCACGCTGCTGGCCACCACGTCGTCCAGGGATGCCCGCAAGAGTCCCTGGTCCACATCGTGTTGGTACTGACCCACTCCAATGGATTTGGGGTCAATCTTCACCAGTTCGGCCAGAGGGTCCATGAGCCTCCGGCCGATGGACACGGCCCCCCGCACCGTGGCGTCCTGATCCGGGAACTCCTTCCTGGCCACGTCCGAAGCCGAGTAGATGGACGCGCCGCTTTCGTCCACCATGATCACGGACACGGGCTTTTCAAGGGGAACGGCCCGGACAAAGGCCTCGGTTTCCCGTCCGGCGGTCCCGTTGCCCACGGCCATGGCCTGGACATCGTAGCGTATGCAAAGGCCAGCGAGCTTTTTGGCCGCTTCGGCAGCCTGGGCCTGGGATCCGTGGGGGTAGATCACATCGTGGTGCAGAAGGTTTCCCTGGGCGTCCAGGAAGGCCAGCTTGCAGCCGGTCCGAAGCCCAGGGTCCACGCCCAGCACCCGCTTCTGGCCCAAGGGCGGGGCCAGGAGCAGATGGCGGAGGTTTTCCGCGAACACTTCCACCGCCTCCCGGTCAGCCCTCTCCTTGGTGGCCACCCGAAGCTCGGTTTCCATGTGGCGGAAAAGAAGCCGCCGAAAACCATCCGCCACGGTCAGACGCAACTGGTCCGCCTCGGGTCCGGAGGTGTTGATGAACATGGCTTCCAACATTTCCAGAGCCCGGGCCCGGTCCACCCGCACCTCCAGGTCCGCCACCCCTTCCTCCTCGGCCCGGCGCATGGCCAGAACCCGGTGGGACGGTGCGGTTTTGGCAGATTCCTCCCACTGGAAATAATCCCGGTACTTGGCCCCCTCCTCTTCCTTGCCCGGCACCACCGTGGTGGCCAGAAGAGCGGACTCGAAAAAAAATCGTCGCATGGTCTCCCGGGCCTTGCCGTCCTCGGCGATTTGCTCGGCCAGGATGTCCCGGGCCCCGGAGAGGGCATCCTCCACGGTCTCCACCCCCTTCTCCGGGTCCACGAAGGCCCTGGCTGCGGCCTCGGGGTCCTCGCCCTTCTGGGCCAGGATGAGTTCCGCCAGGGGAAGAAGACCCTTTTCCCGGGCCACGGCCGCCTTGGTGCGGCGCTTGGGGCGAAAGGGGAGGTACACGTCCTCCAGTTCGGTCATGGTGAGCGCGGCCAGGACCCGCTCCTTCAGTTCGTCCGTGAGCACGCCCTGGCTCTCCATGGACCTCAGCACCACCTCCCGGCGCTCGTCTAAGGCCGCCAGCCGGGCCAGGCCGTCCCGGATACGGGCGAGGACCACTTCGTCCAGGCTGCCCGTGGCCTCCTTGCGGTACCGGGCGATGAACACCACGGTGGAGCCTTCCTCCAGCAGTTTGGCCGTGTTCTCCACCTGCCAGGGCGAAAGGCCCAGCTCCGTGGCCATTTGGGAAAGATGTCCGGAATTCATGGGGGATGGAAAGACGGCTTTTCATGGCATGAAAAAAGGTCTTCCCTGATCGCTCCTTTCGGATAAGGACCAGAGGCCCGTTTTTCGGGAGAATGGAGTCTTACCACCCGAAGCCCCCAGGGTCAATCAATGCCCGGATACAGCTTTCCAGCATCCCGGAGTGTTGACACCTTCAGGTCATATGGGCTACATCCTCCAGGCAAGGCCGGACCGGGATACAAGGCGTTGCGCGGCCGCCCGTCCGTCATCTTGACCCCCACCGCCCATCCGGCGGCCGGCCCCGAGGGCCGCCCCCTCCCCATTGCAACCTCATTCCTGCCTGCAAAAAAGGACAAGGCCATGGCGTACAACACCAAGTTTATTTTCGTGACCGGCGGGGTGCTCTCCAGCCTCGGAAAAGGGCTTGCCTCGGCGTCCATCGGGGCCCTGCTGGAAAGCCGCGGACTCAGCGTGACCTTCCAGAAACTGGATCCCTACATCAACGTGGACCCGGGCACCATGAACCCGTTCCAGCACGGCGAGGTCTTCGTGACCGACGATGGCACGGAAACGGACCTGGATCTCGGCCACTACGAACGGTTCACAAGTTGCCGCCTGGGCAAAAACTCCAACTTCACCACGGGCAAGATCTACTATTCCGTGATCACCAAGGAGCGCCAGGGCAAGTACCTGGGGGGCACGGTCCAGGTGATCCCCCACATCACGGACGAAATCAAGCGCTCCATTCTCCTGGTGGCCGATGATGCGGACGTGGTCATCGTGGAGATCGGCGGCACCATCGGGGACATCGAAAGCCTCCCCTTCCTGGAGGCCATCCGCCAGTTCCGCTCGGACGTGGGCAAGGAAAATGTCCTGTACATCCACCTTTCCTACGTGCCCTATATCCGCACTGCCGGGGAGGTGAAGACCAAGCCCACCCAGCACAGCGTCAAGGAGCTTCGGGGAATCGGTATCCAACCCAACATCCTCCTTTGCCG
>JAHJUF010000417.1 GCA_018829095.1 Pseudomonadota bacterium
GCCGATGCACATGGACACCAGGCCCGTGGCCAGGTTTTCCCGCTCCATGTGGTGGATGGCGGTGACCATCTGCCGGGCACCTGTGCAGCCGATGGGGTGCCCCAGGCTGATGCCGGACCCCAGGGGGTTGGGCGTTTCCGTGTCTATACCCAGGTCCCGGCAGCAGGCGATGGCCTGGGAGGCGAAAGCCTCGTTCAACTCGATCAAATCCAGGTCGCCCACGGTCATTCCGGCGGCGGCCAGGGCCTTGCGCACGGCCGGCACCGGGCCCAGGCCCATGTAGGCCGGGTCAATGCCCGCGCTGGCGAATGCCCGGATTTTGGCCATGGGGGTGAGCCCCATTTCTTTCGCCTTGTCCGCGCTCATGAGGAGTACAGCCGCTGCGCCGTCGTTGATGCCCGAGGCATTGCCCGCCGTCACGGTGCCGTCCTTGGCAAAGACGGGGCGCAGATGCGCCATTTTTTCCATGCTCGTGTCCATGGGCCGCTCGTCCGTGTCCACCACGGTGTCGCCCTTGCGGCCCTTGATGGTCACAGGCACGATTTCCCCGGCGAACAGGCCGTCCGTTATGGCCTTCCTGGCCCGGGTGTGGGACAGGACGCCCATCTGGTCCTGCTCCTCCCGGCTGATGCCGTAGGTCCGGGCGATGTTCTCGGCGGTCAGGCCCATGTGGTAGCCGTAGAAGATCTCGTACAGGCCGTCAAAGACCATGAGGTCCGTGATGTCGCCGGTGCCCGTGAGTTCCATGCGGTAGCCCCACCGGGCCTTGGGCAGGGCCATGGGCACGTTGGACATGCTCTCCTGGCCCCCGGCCAGAATCACCTCCGCCTGGCCGGTCATGATGGACTGGGCTCCCAGGGCGATGGCCTTCAGGCCCGAGGCGCAGACCTTGTTCACCGTGAAAGCCGGGGTCTCCTTGGAGATGCCCGCCCGGATCATGGACTGGCGGGCTGGGTTCTGGCCCAGGCCGGCGGTGAGCGCGTTGCCCATGATCACTTCATCCACGACAATGCCCGGGGCGGCGGCGTCCCAGTCCCGGGCCGACTCTTCCACAGGGGCGAGCCCCTGTTCGCGAAGCTTGTTCGGGGCCAGGTCCACGGCTCCGGGCCCGGCTTCAGGGCGCAGGTTCATCCGCTGGAACACGGTTTTCATCACCAGGCTGCCCAGATCCACGGCGCCCACATCCTTCAGAGAGCCCCCGAAACTGCCGATGGGCGTCCGGGCGCCTCCCACGATGACGACTTCCTTCATGATTCCATCCCTTTCTTCAGGGTTACGGTCCTTGGAAACAGAACCTATACCCAAACACCCCGGGGCATGTAAAGGCAAAAGCAGGAGGGCAACCGGGAGGGGCAAGCCCGGACGGGTCCCCCCTTTGAAAAAGGGGGGCAGGGGGGATTTTTTTCAGTTTTTCGTGTTTCAAGGCCTTGCACCCAGCCCAACCAACTCCCCCCCCCCCGGCCTTCCGCCTTGCCCGGCGGCCGGGGCGGGGTTACCTTTCCGGAAACGCCCGCGGAAAAGGAGAACTCCGAACCCATGTGCATCGTGCTTTTCGCCTTGAAGGCCCATCCTGAACACTCCCTGATCCTTATCGCCAACCGGGACGAGTTCCTGGACCGTGCCACGGCCCCGGCCGGGCCCTGGCCCGGAGCGCCCGGGGTCATTGCGGGCCGGGACGTGCAGGGAGGCGGCACCTGGATGGGGATGACCCGGGGCGGCCGGGTGGCCATGCTCACCAATTTCCGGGACCCGGCCTCCATGCGCGCCAACGCCGCCTCCCGGGGCATCCTGGTCCAGGACTTTCTCCTGGGAGACCAGGATCCCCGGGCCTATCTGGAGAAAGTGGCAACCCGGGCCGTGGAGTTCAACGGCTTCAACCTCCTGGTGGGGGATCTCTCACGCCTGTTCTGGTTCTCGGACCGGGGCCCGGGCATCGTGGAGGTGCCCCCCGGGGTCCACGGCCTGTCCAACGCCCTTCTGGACACCCCCTGGCCCAAGGTAACCCGGGGCAAGGCGGCCCTGGCGCGGCTTTTGGAAGGCAACGGCCCGGTACGGGAACAGGACCTGCATCGCATCCTGTCCGACCCGGAACAGGCCCCGGATCACGCCCTCCCGGCCACGGGTGTGCCCCTGGAGTGGGAGCGGGCCCTGTCCTCCATCCTGGTGACCCTCCCGGGTTACGGCACCCGGTCCTCCACCATCCTCCTGGCCGGGCCCGGAAGCGGGGTGGTCTACGAGGAGCGCACCCGCACCCCCCTGTCCCCGGGCCAGGCCCCGCCCTCCCAACCCGCCCGTTTTTCCTTCACCGTGGAGAAGGAGGCTTTCTGACGGAAGGCCTCTTGAAGGCTGAAAAAGCTTTTCCTTTTTTCAAAAAATTCCCGCCCAACCTCCCGATAGCAGCCTGTCGAAAAATAGGTATTGAGCAGGCTGTTCAAAAACGTGATCTGCAAGGCGCGCGAATCCCGAGGAATGAGGCGTACTATTGTACGCCGCAGTGACGAGGGATGAAGCGCAACGCCGCAGATCGCGTTTTTGGGCCGCCTGCTAGGCTTTTTTTGCCCGGGCCATCCAGTGAGGCATGGGAGGCGGCAGGGGGGTGACGGAAAAATCCTTGAATCCCGCGCCTGTAAGCCAGCCTTTGAGTTCCTCGTCCGAGAACACCCAGCCGGATTCCGTGGTGAGGGCCATGTTCACCGCGAACAGGGCGGAAAAGGGCGGCTGGGTGTGGGAGGCGTCGGTCATCATGTCCATGACGTACACCGAACCCCCGGGGTTCAAGGACGCATAAGCCCGGGCAAAGAGATCTTGGATGCTCTCGGGTGACTCCTGGTGCAGGACGCCGAAAAAAAGCACCACGTCGTTGCCCTGGGGGAAATCCGAGCTGTGGTAATCCCCGGGGATGGTTTTGACCCGGCTGGACATGCCCTGGGCCTTGATGAGTTCGTCCGCCACGGCCGTGACGCCGGGGAGGTCCATGACCTGGCAGGTGACCTCCGGGTTAGCCTGGGCGATCAACACCGAATAGGTGCCCGGCCCGCCGCCCGCGTCAAAGAGCTGCCTGACCCCGGCAAGGTCCAGCATGGGCACGGCGGCCCGGCCGATGGCCATGGCCCGGCCGTGCATGGAGAGCACGAAGGTCCGGGTGCGTTCGGCGTCCTCGCCCAGGTGCAGGGCCGGGGCCTCCACGGGCTTGCCGGTCTGGGCCAGCTGGCCGAGTTTCCCCCAGGCCGCGTACACGTCCCGGTTGTAGCGGATGGCGCGCGTCAGGTCCGCGGGCGACCCGGAGACCAGGAACAGTCCGGTTTCCGGCGTGTTCGCGAACCGGTCCCCGTCCTTTTGCAAAAGCTCCACGGCCACGCAGGCGTTCAGGAGAAGCTCCGCGCCCCGGGGGTCCAGGTCGAGCCCCTGGGCCACGGCCTCCGAGGCTGAGGGGCCGTTTTTCGCCAAAAAGTCGAAGATTCCCGCGTCCGACGCGGCGAAGAGTACGCAGGAGGACCAGTAAGCGCTGGCCATGTCGATGATCCGGCTGGGATTCACTCGGTTGTCTCCATCCACCCGGGTTTTCCCGGGGATCGGGGTTTGGGCAAATGCCGCTGAAAAAAGAGGACCCAAGGCGGTTGCCGAATAGTGGGTCGCCATGCAAAACGACCCCAGACGGGTTCCCCTCCTTGGAAAAAGGGGGGACAGGGGGGATTTTTTACGGTTTCCTACTCTTCGGCCTCTTCCGGCGGATGGTGGATGCCTACCGGGCCCCTTGCATCCCGCCCGCTATTTCCATCCGTTCCATCACCCAGGCCAGGTCCCGGGCGATGATGGCCTCGGGTTCCTCTTTCCGGCCCGGGAAGACCCCCAGGGTGTAGGTCTCCACCTCAAAATGCCGGATTTTTGCCTCAAGGGCCTGGGCGAAGAATCCCGGCCCGGCCAGTTCCCGGGTGGAAGTGAGTCCCCTGGTTCCTTCCCAGGCAAGGGGCACATGGAAATGGACCCGCCAATCAGCCCCAGCCCTTTTTTCAACGTCCAGGGCCTGGGACAGATCCGGGTACCGGAAGACCTTCCCGTCCCGTTGCACCCGGGTCTGGTGCAGGTACACGGCATCGTCGAAAGCGGATAGTTCCCGGGGATCGGTCCCGGCTCCGGCAGCCAGGGCCGCGCCCACCTGAACCTTGCCCACAGCAATGCCCCGGCGAGCCATTTCCCTCACAAACTGGCCGGGGTCATCGAACACCACTCCCGCGTGCACCAAGTCCAGGCACACGCCCAGGTGCCCGGCCAGGGCCTCCCCGGCCCGGGACTCGCCCGTTTCCAAAAGCCGGGCCAGGCGTGTTGTAACGTCTCCGGCCATCCATTGATCCCAGAAGGCCGTGACCGTGGCCAGGTTTTCCAGCAGACAGTCGGGCTCGGGCTCCAGGCAGAGCAGGATCCGGCGGCCTGTTTCATCCTTCAGGCGGGCCAGGAATGCCACGGCCTCGGCCAGATGCCCGGCGGTTGTTTCCAGGAGCCGAGACCCAGGGTTTCCCCCGTAGGCCACCGGGAGGCTGCTGATGGTACCAAAACCGTTTTCCGGGAGCAAGCGGGCCAGGACCCGGGCCAGATCCCGGGTGTAGTCCAGACGCCGGGGATCGGACCAGTCCGGCAGGTAGACGTTTTCCTTGACCCGGGTCCCGTGGAAGGGACCGTAGGGGAAGCCGTTCAACGTGAATGCGTACATCCCCGCATCCGCCAGCCGGGCCGCGAATTCCCCGGCCGCGTTGCCCCGGGCCAGTGCATGGGCGTTTTGCGCGGAAAGCCAGAGGCCCGCGCCAAAGGGTCCCGCCGCGCCCGTCATGGCTTCCAGCCGGGCGAACACCCGGGGGGCGTGGACGAATACTGCCTTGTGCAGTTCCTCCATGTCCGCGCCGGGATGCACGTTCAGACAATAGGTGAGGTGGGCGTTTGTGGAGGGAATTTTCATACCAGGAGCTCCAGGGAAGGAGCGGGCGGGGGATCAGGCGGCCCGTTCCTTCAGGCTTGCGATGCATTGGATCACCAGGTCCGTATCCATGCGGTCCACCTCCACCCGGTGGCCGATGCCCCGGGGCAGGGTCACGGCCAGGCGGCCTCCCAGGTGCTCCCGGAACTCCTCGATGCCCGAAAGGACCGCGTATTGGCCCGAAGCGTCCCGCTGCTCCAGAAGATCGTTCCAGACCGGCAGGCCTGAGGCGGAAATTCCGGTGAGGATGTCCTCCAGTTCCCGGTCCGTCACCAGGCCGGAAAATCGGGCGTAGCAGGTGTCCAGGGCCAGGCCCACGGCCACGGCCTGGCCGTGGCGCAGGGCGTAGCCGCTCAGGCTTTCCAGGCGGTGGGCGGCCCAGTGGCCGAAATCGAGCGGCCGGGACACGCCCATTTCAAAGGGGTCGCCTCCGCCCGCGATATGCTCCACATGAAGCCGGGCCGTTGTCACCACGGATTCCTCCAGGGCGGCGGGCTCCCCTTGGGAGAGGGCCGGGGCGTTGTCGCAAAGGAAGCGGAAGAAGGCCGCGTCCTTGATGATGGCCACCTTGAAGGATTCGGCCAGGCCGTCCCGCATGACATCGTCGGGCAGGGTGGACAAAAAGTCGAGATCGCAGACCACGGCCCTGGGCGGCGCGAAGGCCCCCAGGAGGTTTTTCTTGCCCTCGGCGTTGATTCCGTTTTTCACCCCCACGCCCGAATCGTTCTGGGACAGGACCGTGGAGGGCAGGCGCACCAGGTTCACGCCCCTGTGGAACAGGGCGCAGGCCAGGCCCGCCGCGTCCAGGAACGCCCCGCCGCCCACGGCCACCACCGCGCTCTTGCGGCAGAGGTTGTGATGGTTCAACTCCCGGATCATGCCGTGGACATGGGTCCAGCCGTCCTTGACCGCCTCGCCGCCCGGGAACACCGCCGTCCGGCCCAGGTCCAGGCCGGGCATCCGGGCCGTGAACCACGCCCGGGCCCGATCCGCCAGTCCCGGCCAGGCATCGGCGAGGCCCGCGTCCAGCCACACCAGGACCCGGGGCGGGGCCTCCGCGCCGGGCTGGGGCAAAAGGGCCTGGCACAGGGTGTCCTGATCCGGGGAGAACACGTCCCGGCAGAACAGGACCGGGTAGGAGAACGGCACCTGGACGCGGGCCTCCAGGCGGCCGCTGGGAATGGGGGCTCGGGGGTTCATGGTTCTGCGCGGTCCAATAACTCTTTCAGGCCCCGGGAAAGGTCCAGCAGGCTCCGGGGTTCCTGGGGAAGATCAAAGGTGGCGGCCCAGGCGGCCCGGCGGTCCGGTCCGACGGTTCCGTGGGTGCCCCGTATCCGGCCCGGGTCGGTCCCGATGCGGAAGGGGTGTTTGCCGAAAAAAAGCTCGCAGGGGTCGTAGCCGGGCTTGTTGTGGATGTCGATGTGCCCCGCGAAGTCCGGGGCCTCGCCGGGATCGGTCCACCAGGGATAGGCGAACCAGGTGCCCGGCCGTCCCGTGAGAAGGATGTGCCCGCCGTTGGGATGGGCCATGCCCAGGCGTTCGAGGCTCTCCCCGGCCGTCACGGTCACGTTGCCGGAAAGTTCCGAAAGCACGGCAAGTGTGGCAAAAGCTTTTTCCTCGTCCTTCGGGTCCCGGAGAAACACGTGGGCGATCTCGTGGTCCACCACGGCAAAGGCTGCGGACTCGTGGAGGTTGGGGTACACCTGCCCCCCCACCCGGCGCGTGGCCAAAAGCCCCTTTTCCAGGAGCAGGC
>JAHJUF010000418.1 GCA_018829095.1 Pseudomonadota bacterium
AACCGGCTGGGCGGCGAAAACCTCAACACGCTCAAAACGGCTTCATCGCTGAAGGCCCGGCGTTTTGCGCAAACCCGGACCGCACGCCTGACCTCTTCGGCGGGATATTTGGCGAACAGCAAAAGGATCCGGATGAATTTCTTCGTGCCTTCCCCCTCATAGCGGTACTCCAGCTCCCGCCGCATCCTTTGGAAGTCCTCACCCCAGGGCTCGCCTTTGAAAGGCCTTCCATGAAGCAAGCCGCCGGGTTTGCGCTCCAGCAGGGGGATGTAATGATAGGGGCTAAGGATGTACTGTTCCCGGTCATGGCTGCGGGCATGCCTGGCCACGAGCCCGTTCTCCGCCCACAGTTCCACCCGGTCGACAAAACCCTTGACCTGAACCGGATGATGGGCCCACCGCACGGGCACCGAGTAGTCGTTCGTGTCGAACCGCACCAGCGCCTGTTTGGAGGCAAAGGTCGAGGCCCTTTGGCAGGCCTCGAACTCCCGGGCGGGCAGGGGCAAAAAGCAAACGCGCTCTTCCCCCAGAAGTTCTCCGCGCGTCTTGTCGCTCCGGGGGGCCAGCCGTTCGAGGTCCGCGCGGCATTGCTCTTCCAGGCAGGCGTTCAACTCGTCCAGGGACGAACACTCGGGCAGGGGCGTCATGAAGCTTCGCTGGGCATGCTTGACCAGGTTCTCCACATGCCCCTTTTCATGGCCTGACCGGACATTGCAGAAACGGGACTCGAACAGGTAGTGGCTTCTGAGCTCGATAAAGCGCCTGTTCAGGATGCGTTCCCTTCCGCGCCCCACCGAGATGACGGCGCAGCGCAGGTTGTCATACGCGCATTGACGCGGGACTCCCCCGAAATACAAAAAGGCGCGGACGTGACCGTCCAGGAAGCTCTCCATGTTCTCCCGCCGGTAGGCGTGAACAAAGGAGGCCCGACTGTGGCACAGGCGCATGCAGAACATGTGCACCTTCCGCATGCAGCCGTTATGGATGAACCACGCCTCCCCCCAATCCACCAGGACTTCCTCCCCTGGACCGAACTGCAAAGGCAAAAAACCTCGGCGGTCCTGGCCCGGCGGGACGCGATGTAGCGACGCACCGCGCTGACGCTGCCCGTAAACCCGTATTCCTCTTTGAGCCTTTGATGGATGCGTTCGCCGGTATGGCGCTGTTTGCGGGGACGCCCGAGGTCTTCCTCCATCCAGGCGTCTATGATGTCCTTTACCGGATCAATGGTTGGGAGCGTGACGGGCTTCTCCCGCCGATAGCCCGGCGGGCTGCTGTAGGCCAGCGCCTTCTTGATCGTCTCCCGGGAATGCCCCAGTTCTCTGGACGCTTCCCGCTGGGTCATGCCCTCAACCAAAACCGCCCTGCGAATACGTTCGTAGTCTTCCACCTGTAGCATCCTCTCGCCTCCCGCACGGATTGGCCAAATGGCCATCGTACAGAAAGCCGCTACGGTGGTCCTCTTTTACTTGCGCGTCAGGCACCCGCGCTGGCCCCCTTTTGCATGCGCGCCGCCAGGCCCGGACCATCTACCTCGATGAGGAACTAATGGAGGTATTCAAGAGGCAGTGGGAGGAGCGCAAACGGAGGAGGATCATCACCCCGTATGTATTCACCAACGTCAAGGGTACGGCCAGGATCAGGGACTTCTATAAGGTCTGGCGCGGGGCCTGTGACAGGGCCGGGATTGGCCCCAGGAATTTCCATGACTTCCGGCGAACGGCAATCCGAAACATGGTGAGGGCGGGGGTTCAAGAGAGGGTCGCCATGATGCTTTCCGGGCACAAAACCCGGGCCGTGTTCGACCGCTACAATATCGTTAACGACTCCGACCTCCGAGAGGCGGCCCGAAAAATGGCCGAATACCAAAAAAAAGTGCTGGGCACAATTTCGGGCACAATCCGGCATTTTGACAAAAAAGGGGGCTAACCGTGGTGGCGGCTAACCCCCTGAAATAATTGGTGCCGGAGGTCGGAATCGAACCGACACGGAGTTGCCCCCACTGGATTTTGAGTCCAGTTTTTCCCGTACTTTCGATCTAATATTTTCAAGTAGTTATATGCTATGCCTTTTCCATTTCTGCCAAATTTCTGCCACTGGAAGGGTTTTCCTGGAGCTTTGGAATCCGGTTCAGGGCAATATGTCGGGCTTTTCTTCCGGCGGCTTCGGCGTACCATAGGGGCATGGAATGATCCTTCCAGTTTCCCAACTCCCGGAGGGTTTCCACGTCACATCCGCTTTGAAGCATATTGCTTGCCCAGGTCCGGCGGAAAATGTGCCAGGCCTTCCGGGGAGGCAGTTCCACCCTGGCCCTTTCGGCCGCGTTTCGGATTGCGGCATGGAGATTGGTTTTGAAGGGCGCCCCGTTCAGGTGGCAAAAGACGCAGGGGCCGCTTTTGGGTTGTCCCTGGACCACCTCCATGGCCGCTACGCTTAACTCAACCTCCACGGTTTGGCCGTTCTTCGGGTTCACTATCCAGGCCGTCCCGGCTTCCAGGTTCACGTCCTCCCACCGAAGGCCCCGGATCTCGCTGATCCTCCAGCCGGCATAGAAGGCAAACGCCACCATGTCCCGTTTCACGGGATGGCGGATTTGCTCCCGGATGGCCAGGACTTCTTCCAAGGTCAGGGCCCCGGGCTTCTTTCCCTTGCGGATCTTGAACCGCTCCACCGCCCGGAAAGGGTTTTCCCCATCGTAGCTTCCCCATCCCCTGGCCTTTTCGTAAACCTGGCTGGCAAGGGACAGCTCCTTGTTCACGGTCTTTTGGTCGGCCGTCCTGGCCCGGGCGGCCTTGTATTTCTCCACGGCAAAGGGGGTGATGTCGGACAGGAGCTTTCCCCGGAAAGCCTCCAGGAGGGGGACGGAGCGGTGTTGGTCCGTTTTCCAGGAAACCTTGCACCCGGCCGCCCATTTCAGATAGACGGCTGTCATATCCCCGAAAAGAACCGGATTTCCCTTGTCCCGGATCCCGTAGGCCTTTTGGACCGCCCCGCGCTTGGCATCCGCAATCTCTATGCACCGGATTTCATACGCCTGGGCTTCAGATGTTGCAGTGGGGAGGATTTTCCGGATTCGCTGGCCGGTTTGGGGGTGGGTATAGTTGATACCATAACTTATTGATTTCTTGCCAAAAACCTTGTAAACGCCTTCGAATTTTTGGGATTTTTGAGTTTTCATTCCTCCCGTTTACACCGGATGAAAAACCCAGGCAAGGGCCCTTCGGTAACCATCGAGCAAAGAAATTACCCTCCAGCAAAAGTAATCAGGTAGCCCATTAGAAAAATATATGTTGCCAATAACGCCCGAATGTGGACATGGTATTTTTTACAGTATCTTAAAGTACTTCGTGGCCCAGACATCTGTCCAGTTCTTGGAAAATATGGTTGACACCCTCTGGGAAAAGGGCTATTAGGCGCGGAACGATCCTAAGGGACAAGGGGGTAGGCTTTCGGTTTTTTACTCCCTCAAGCTTGATCCTCAGTAACTACTGGAAAATACATATAAAATGTTTTTTTATACCTCAATAGCCATAGTTGGCAACTTTAATCCTGCCATTTTTCAACCCCAATGGTTTGATCGTTTTAAAATCCTCCCAGCCCAGGATATTCAATATGTTGAAAGCAGAAAACCCGAAACCCACGAGTTCAAATTAGGAGGGGGCAGTGTCTTCTTTACGAAAAATCCTATACTATCTGTTAGCCCAAGCAATGCGATCCTCAACTTTGAAGGCTTTAAAATAGAATCATCAAGAGATCGATTTATTTGTTCAACAACTACCAGTGATAACATTTCAAAAATAGAAGATGTGATATGTAAGACTTTTATGATGCTTAGTCATACGCCCATCATTTCAGTTGGTTTTAATTTTGAAGGGCATTATCTTTTTGATAAAAAATCAGAGATATTACTAAATGATCTATTTGGTAATCAGCCTAAAAAGTTTGACTCATGTTTCGGATCGGATTATCTCGTTTCTGGAACTATCATATATCGTGATGGCGAAACAGTGACAACGGTAGAAATTAAACCTTCTAACCATACAGAAGGTGGTATATTTTTCCATACCAATATTAATTTTAATTTAAGTGATAAATCTACTGATAGTTGTTGTAGTATAATAAAAGATAAGTTTAGAGGCAGCAGAGAGATGTCAATAAAATACCTTTTGGACTTGTTTGGCAAACCGGCTAAGATCTCATATGAAAATGAGGGGATTAATGAATAGCACAGGCCATTCTAAAGATGAAGCCCGAACCTTCGACATGCTCGATTCTTCGAATGTAATAGATCACGCTTTTTTTTCTGATGAAAATACAAACACTCCTTTTGTCAAAAGCACGTACAGCTCTATCTCTCAAAAAGAACAAATTAAATGGCCATTCATGAATCCTGCATTAAATTTGCGGGAGACAATTCGAGAATGGTGGAAAGGCATAGTCTTATCAATTAATGCCCAGGAGAATTCATTTGTTTCTGAGCTTATCGATCTTCGTGGAAATAGAAGTATAGTTGAGTTTGATAGTGCATTTATCACGGAAGATAAAGGACCTATTGATAATTTTATAGATATTGGAGATGAATTTGCTTACTATGTTGTGACAAGGCATACTAAAATGGCTCCTGAAACCGTCTCGAAAATTGAGTTTAGTTCTCCGCACATATGGCAAGCATCTGATGATAAGAAGGCAGAAAAATTCATTGACACCTATTTTAAGGGTGATCCAGATTTTAATGACTGATCTATTCGGAAAATGCCCTTTAAGACCTCCTGATCCTGACATTATCGAATTATGTTTCTTTGGACCTGGCATTGGCGAATCAATAGTTCTTCATCTCCCAGGCATGGGATGGGCAATAATTGATTCTTGTAGCTCAACCGTAAAAGGAAAAATTATCAATTTGCCATTAGCATACCTTACGTCTTTATATAAAGGCGTAAGTCCTCCCCCGATTGCTTTTCTTTTGCTGACTCATCCGCACGAAGATCATTATCGCCATATGGACCTAATTATCAATGATTACCCCGGCAAAATTGAGCGTATTTGTTACCCAGATGGCAAATCGATAAGAGAGCTGAAGGAGTATCTTGCACGCGCAAGAGGCGGAGCTAATGAGGATCAGCTTCCTGGCTTAATGGCCGTTTTTGACGCAATGAGGGGTGCTTGGGATAGGGGGGTGGATAGAAGGTGTGTTTCGGAGTTTTGCGATATTTTTTCAAAAAACAACGTTACTTTGTCTACGGGAGAAAAAATATCTTTAAAGGTTTCTGCTATCGCGCCTTCGGCTGAAAATATTGAGGCTTACTTTGAAATTTTAGCCAAAGCCTGGCCGCAGGAGGGGAAGAAATTTATTCGCTTGCAAGAACGCGATATCAATTTGATATCGATTGCCTTGATAATTAATATTGGCAAAATGTCTATTATTCTTGGTGGAGATGTGGAAACGTCAAATACAAAGCTAATTGGGTGGAAATGTCTTTTATCTAAAAATGAATGCCCAGATTTATCTGCAAATATTGTCAAGGTGGCGCATCATGGATCTATCAATGCTTTTTGTGACGCATCATGGGGGCAACATATCAAGAATAAGGAAACAGTTGCGATAATCACTCCGTTTGATAGATCAGGTTTGCCTAATGAAGCCACTTTAGAGGAATTAAAGAAGATATGTTCCAAAATTGGAATAACCTCATGCGGCAAAAAGACTATAAAGAAGTCCAAAATATATAGTAAGCTTGTTGATAATGTGACGGACCTGTTTCCCGTTAGATCATGGAAAAGCTTGTCACAAGACGCAATCGGTTTTATCCGATTGCGCTATGATACTCACGGAGAACCAATAGAACAAGAAGCTTACGGCGATTCTTTTTGGTTATGATTTTATGTGGCTCCGGTACCATGGAGGGGCCCGGCCTCAACCGCGGCCGGGCCCCATCAAGGGAAAAGGACTACCCGGCCGCCGGGGCCTGGCCGCCGGGCGTTCCCTTTACCTCTCCCTCCGGCTTGGGCCATGTGTAAACCAGCCACGCCACAGGACCCGGCCGGAAGACTTGCTTTTTGCACTCCTGACAGGAGCCGATCTCCGGGAAAATACGATTCCAGGCCCGGGGATCCTCAACTATATTCGAGCCCTCCATCTCCCTTTCCCTTTCCTCGCTACCGGCCCACTTTTCGTAGCACTCGGGACAAAAAACCTTATGTCCCACCTCTGTGAGTTTTTGCCCGGGGCCCTTGACCACGGTCATGATTTCCGGAGATCCGAAAGCCCCTAAAGAAGATTCCGGGGCCTTCGTTGCCTTGTCTGTCCGCTCCATCGGCCGGGCGGTATTTGCCAGCGGGCCGCCGGGTGGGGGCTCAAACCTCGCGGAGACAATGGGGCCACTTGCGTTCCTGCCGCAGACTGGATGCAACGGGCCGGCATAAAGGATCCGGCGCTCAAAAATCACGTCCCCGAGGTTTTCAAACAGGAACTCCGTGGCATCCAACATCTGACCCTCAGCCTGGGAAACAAGAGATCTCAGTGCCGAAGCCACGTGGACCGCTTGAATACAGACAGGGCCGCCCGCGGTTCCGTAAGTCTCCATGCCTTCCAGCATGGCCACAAAACCCCGAAGAGGATCGAAAAGCAGTTCCGTGATTTCGGAAAGGCATTCCTCGCGAGTCTCGCTTTCCCGATCGCCGGGATCCTTCATGCTAGCAACGTTTTCGTCTCTCAACATGGTCTTTCTCCTTCCAGAAAAAACAAAAACGCGTACGGTGTTTAGCAGGTCCTAAGACAGACCCCCGGGGCGTTGCCGACACCCGGACACCGTACGCGCTCGTTTTTTTCCGGTTTTTTGTTCCGTATGAACCAGAATACGGAAACAAAAAAAGGGAATAACGGTCCCGCGGCCGGTCTTAGATTTCGCTGCTCATTTTCTAACGGGGCTTTCAGCACAAAGCAAGCTTTTTTTTCAGACTCGCCCGGAAAGCCCTCCGCCGCCATGGCAAAAAGCCGCCCACCGGGGGTTCCTGCCATGACCGGTCCAGGGCGGGCACCTACCCGCCCGGTTCCGCCAGGACACCGGCCACCCAGGCCCGGAGATTCACCCCCGCCTGGAAGGCCTCCCCGGGGTCCTTTCCCACGGGGACCGGGCGGACCCTCGCCCCGGTGAATTCATGGGCCCACCACCTCCAGGACTCCTTTTCCCCGGCCGCGTCAAAGTCCAGGGCCACCACCACCCGGGCCGCCTGCTTCAAAAGCCCGTAGGTCCATGCGTCCGGCCGGATATTGGCGGACCCCAGGACCACCACACCGGCCAGGTCTCCGGCCTCCTGGTGGAGTAAGAGCCCGTCAAGCTCCGATTCCACCACCAACCAGGCCGGGCCCTGGCCCAGGGTCCAGGACTCCATGGAAGAACCGGGCAGGGCAAAATACTTGGGGACCTTCCCGGCCTCCGAAGGGCGAACCTTCACCCGCCGGACCGCGCCGTCCCGAACCACTGGAAGGACGATCCCGGCCGGGAGCCACAACTTCTTTTCCCGGCCGTCCGGCTTCCGTTCCTCCGGGAGCCCCCAGGCCGGACGGGGCCTCCATTGGTCCTTGGGGTTCCAGCCCAGGCCAGCCGCCCGGACGATCTCCGGACGCAGCCCCCGGGAAGCCAGGAAGCCCAAGGCCTCCCCGCCGGCCGCCGGGTCTTCCATCCTCTCAGCCGCCCACGCTGCGAAAGCCCCGGCTTTTTCGCACCACAAGGACGGGGGCTCCGTGGCCTCCACGGGTTGCCAAGGGCGTTTTCCCCGGGGCACCATGGCGGGCCCCGGAACATGGACCGCCGCTCCAGGATCCCACCCCAGGGCCCGGCAGGCATCCCCAAAGGAAAGCCCCTCGAAGTCCCGAAGGAATTGGATGGCGTCCCCACTTTTCCCGCAGCGCCGGCACCACCACCGGCCCGCCTCTCTTTCCTCCGGCCAGGACCGGAACCGATCATCACCCCCGCACCCAGGGCAAGGGGAAGCGAACTCCCCGCCCCGGGAGCCGGACACCCGCACAGGAGCGAACCCCCGGGCCTCCAGGAGGGAAAGGACGTTCACGCCGCAGCCCCTTCCCCTACCTGCCGGAACCGTTCACGCCACCCCCGAACCATGTCGCGGGAGCACCCCAACCAGAGAGTGATTTCTTGATCATCCATCCCCAGGCCGATGAACAGGGCCAAGGTGAAAGCCCCCGCGAAGGTCACCGGGGAACCGGCCATTATGGTTCCGGTCCGGGCGGAAAAAGCCTTCCTGCATTCCGGGCACCTCACCTTGTCACCGGCCCAAAAGCGGTGCGCATGGCTCCCACGGAGCCAAAGCCCACATTTCGGGCAATAAGCAAGGGACCCATGGAGCCACCGCAGGAAATAGATCCGGCAGGCGTCTTCATCCAGAAATCTCGACCCCATCCTCGCGGCCGCGTCCGTCGGCAGGGGGATAAATTTCCCTCTAAAAGTCGGCTTCGTTTCAATGGATTCCATCTTCCACCCTTTCGCCCGTGCCCCGCATGGCCCGCCTTTTCGCCTGCTCGGCCCTGGCCGCCTGGCTTCTTTTGTTTGCCCTCTCAATGGCCAACAGTGCGCCAGGGCAGGAAATGCCTTGCTTTTCGAGGGCTTCCAGGGCGTGAAGCCCTCGAATGGAAGTCACAAAAACAGCCGTCAAGAGGGCTTGGCATCCCAAGAAATCGTCCAAACTGCCAGCCTCCACGGCCCTTTCATTGCATCGTGAACAGGTCTCACAGGCCAACTCGGGCAAGTCCTGCAAGGCCGCTTTTTGCAAACAGTTTTCATACTTCGCGCATTGAATATTTCTCATGGCCGCCTTTATTTTTAGGGGCCGGGACGGGATTGGCATCCGCCCCGGCCCCTGGTTTCGAGAATTACGGGGAAACGATGAAGGAGGAATACCCCGAAAACTCTACCCGGTTCCCCCCGGTCATCCTGGGGGGCGCTTCGCGTTTAGGGCGCCCGGGATGAACGCCCACACGGTTTCCCCGGGGACTCCCCCTCCATGGGACCACAGGGGGGCCTTCCAGGGGCCGCACGCCTGAAAAGAATCATCCGCCAGCCTGGGCCGCCCCGGCCGTATCCTTGGACGCCTGGGCCACCATGGCCGTGGCCTCGGTCTGGATGGCCGCCGGGTCCCCCAGGATCGTTTCCAGGTCGTGAAACTTTTTCACAATGAACCCCAGCCGGGACTCTATGCCGGGCTTGGCTTCCTGCTTCCCTGACCCTCGGGCCTTGTCCACGGCTGCGGAGAGATAGTTCATGTCGTCAACGGGAAGCAGCGCCAGCTTGACCTCAAGACTTCCCATGCTCTGGATGTAGTTTCCATTGCCCATATGGTGCAAAGGGACTCCCTTGACCCGCTCCCGGGCCACCATGGCCACCGCCACGCAGTCCAGGAAATGCTTGTGGCCCGCCTGCCGTTCCACCTCCAGGGCCTCCCACTGGCCCTTCAGGTCCTCAATCCTCCGCAACAGGGCGGCCGGTACAGCATCCACCAGGAGGGCCCGCTTGGTTTCCAGGACCTCCGCCGCCGCTTCGGCCTCCACATCCAGGTCATTCAGGGACTCCCGGGCCGCGGCCAGGTCCACCGCCACGTCCGCGCCCTCGAACTTCTTGACGTGAAGTTCCTTGACCCGGGCCCGGGCCGCCTCAGCCGCGCCGGTCAGCTCCACCGCCCGCGCTTCCATCATGGCCACGAACCGCGCCAGTTCCTCCGCGTTCACTTCCTGCGCTTTTCCCATTGCCCCGCCTCTCTTTTCCGCCTCGGGCCCCTGGCCCCGGCAGCTATGGAACCCTTCAAGGGCCCCCATGGTTTGCCGGCGGTCTTCCGCCGGAAGGTGTTTCCGTTTACGCCCGACCCTCCGATGCCCGGCAGGACTCCACCAGGCGCAGCGCCTCGGCCTGGAGGGCGTCCGGATCCTGGGCCATGACCTCCACGGCCTCGATGCCCCGTTTCAGGTCTTCCAGACTGGTTTTCAGAGCCAGGAGTTCCTTATTCAGCTTGGGGTCCTTGCGAAATTGAACCAGGGCCCTGATGAAATGCACCATGGCCGGAACGTCCACGGCAGGAAGGGCAAAGTCCAAGCGGGCGGTTTGCCCGCCGGCGCCTAAAAGGGCCAGGCGTTTTTCCAGGCCCTCCAGGCCCGCAAGGGTGTCCGCCGATACTTTGTGGATGGGTTCGAGCCCCGGGACCCCCGCCGAATTCTGGAAGCCCTTCCGTTGAATCCGTTTTTCCTCCTGAAGGGCGGCCCATCCCTGGGAATCCAGGGGGAAAACCTCCATCTCCAGGCGCGAACTCCCGGGCGCCAGGTCGGGCCCGGCCAATTCCAGGATTCTGGCCCCAAGGGTCATGGCTTGGGCAAGGGCGGTCATAATGGTTTCCATGCTTTGCCGCACCCACGCCGCCCGGACGCTTTGCACGGTGTCGAGCATGGCTTTCACCCGATCCTTGGCCGATGCCGCCAGGACTTCCACCAGGTGGCCCATAGCCCCGTCAACCTCCCCTGGACCCGCCACGGCCGCCGCCCATGTGAGGGATTCCACTTCCCTCCCGTATTTCTGGAAGTCCATAGAGCTCATGTTATCCCCTTTCCGCCTGGCATTGGTTGTCCGCTCCCCCGCAGCACTTCCCGCAGGTTTCCAGGAGGGGACTTCCGCCCCGCGCCTGGACCTCCAGGAGATCCACCGCCCGGGACACAAGGGCCCTTGTACACATCTCCGCGCAGCCCGGGGGGTCCACATCAAACAGGCCGGAACGAGACTGGAATACCCGGCCCTCAAACCGCAAAGCGCAGGCGGTCCAACAGGTGTGCCGGCGGTGGGGGCACCAAAGCTTGTCCTGATCCAAGCTCATCTCCTTAAGGCCTCGCTCGGCCGCGTCCTGATTCTCGTAGGGCATTTTTCAATCCTCCCTGGGTTTGGGGTTCTTGTTTCGAGCCGTGGACCGTTCCCGGGATGCCC